>NZ_JAZRJY010000147.1:0-18995 GCF_045646045.1 Methanobrevibacter sp.
ACATGACCCAATACAAATAATAATCCGCTTGCAAGGATGATTTGTATTGGTCTATTAGCAATTAAAGGTTTTCCTTCTGCAAATAATTCATCACCACCATCATCATCACCGTCGTCATCCTCATCACAATCCGGACAAGCACAAAGACTAATTTCACCATCATCCTGGTCGTGATGATGCTCATGCTCATGGTCATGCTCGTGATGATGCTCATGCTCATGGTCATGCTCGTGATGATGCTCATGCTCATGGTCATGGTCGTCATCGTCTGCGCAATCAGGACAGGCACAAAGGTTTATGTCCACATCTTCATCATAATCTATTTTTTCTCTGTGGTCATAAACACTTAAATCAGATTTTTCTTGAAAATCCCTTAATAATTGTGTATCGTAGTGTTGATGATTTTCACAGTGAACATCATTACAATCCGGATCAAAACAAATAAAATTATAATGTTCAGGATTGTTACAATCACATATATCACAATTAGGTTCATAACACTCATTTTTTTTCAATTTAAACACCAATGAATTTATTCTAATATATGTTCCAAACCAATTTTGTATATCATTTCAATGTGAAGGTCTGTAAGAGAATATCTTGCCATTTTACCTTCTTTCTGATATTTTACAATATTATTTGCTCTTAATATTCTTAATTGATTTGAAACCGTAGTTTGATTTAAATTTAATGCTTCACAAATGTCACAAACACATAAATCTTCAATAGATAGTAATGAAAGTATTTTTAATCTTGTAGGATTACCAAAAATTTTAAAAAATTCAGATAAATCAGAATACTGGTCTTCAGCAATCATACGTTTTTGTACACGCTCGATAACATCATCATGAGCGTCAAATACTTCGCATACACCACCTACATTATTTTCAAGATTATTTTTGTCTGTCATTTTTATTCACATTAAATTATATCTACTTAATATTTTATAATGTTTATATATATAAATATTGTCATATCACAATATTATGATATGTTATTTGAAAAAAATAAATTAATCAAAGAAATCCAAATCATTTTTATCCTGCTTAATGGCTTTAAAATATTGATGCTGAGAAATTTTAGTAACTTCCAGACTAATAATATCATCGGGATTAAGCATTTCTTTTGTAGAATCAACTAAATCAAAAGTAATACAATCATCACTTGTATCTAGCGTAACAGTATCTACATAGAATACATCCTTAACGGCATTACCGGGTTCCCAATAATATTCAATATTACACTTAACAGGGACTACACCGAATTCATTAAAGGTAAAATAATCCCCGTCTTCCTTTTCCAAAACATGGATTGTCGTAGATACAGCTTCAAATTTATCTAAAATAGTTTGTGTTTTCATGATAATACTCCAAAAAATCAGTATTAATATATTGTGTATAAATAGTATTTAAAGTTTTGCTCAGACAACAACAATATTAATAAATCCAAAAAACATAAGAAATAACATGAAAAAGATAGCAATTATACTAATAATAGGTTTGCTTGCAATATCTGCCGTATATGCTGAGCAAACTACCAAAACATATCATGTAACAGACAAAAAGATACTGTCTGGAGGATACGAACAAAATTATGGGTATGTTATAGAAACCCAAGAAGATGGAGATATAATCATTAATGCAAAAGATTATACCAAAATACACATCAATGATGTTATAACTGTTGAATTATCTGATATGAGCTTTGTAAGGAAATTAGTAAGCATAAATGGACAAAATGTACAATGAATTAACAGATATTTATCCAATAAAGTTAATCGACATCTTTTAGTGCTTCAACCATGTTTAAATTCCTTATTTTACTTGAAAATAACAGATTGACAACAATTGAAACAGCAAATGTTATTACTGCACTTAATGCAATATTTCCCAAAGTCAATGATGGAATGTAATATAAGGACTCACCTGCTGCATCCATCATTAATGTCATTAAGTAAAATCCTAGAGGAACGCCTAAAATAAAGCCTATTGCAGTAAATACCACATTTTGTGTTAAAAGCAATTTCCTCAAATCAGACGTTTTAAAGCCCAATACTTTTAACGTTGCTATTTCACGTTCAATTTCTGTAAATGACAATATTCCCAAGTTATATAAGACAACAATAGCAAGTAAAACTGCAAAAAATATTAAAATTGATACCATCATCATTACAGAACCAGTCATTTCATCCCAATTATTCTTCATTTCAGTTAATGTGGAAATACTTTTTATGGAATCATAATCATCAGTCACATTTTTCGAAGTTATTATGCTTGTTGGGCTAAAAGTTAAATTTGATTCCTCCAGCATATCTTTAGATAAAATTATTCCCTGAGACAATGGTTCACCATGAATATTAGTTATTTCACATTCAACCCACTCATCAGATCCGACAATATGCCATTCTATTGTATCACCCACACCAACATTTAGACTATCTGCTATTTTTGCTGAAAGTGATATGTCTTTATCAGATAAATTTATTGGATTTCCATTCTTATCCGTATGAGATATCAGATTCGTATCATTTAATACAAGAAGTGACCCTACCTTTTCATTTCCTTGAACCTTTATTTCAATAGCTTGCTCCATAATTGCACTGCCGTTTACATCTTCACGAATACTGTCAATATCGCTCAATGAAGCACCACTTTCAACAATTAATTTTGATTCAAAATGACTGATATCATCATATTCCCAAGTCTTTAAATGTTCCATTGAATCATTCATACCAAATGCAGAAACCAAAAGTGCAACACAACCCATTACACCAACAATAGCCATTAATGCCCTGAATTTATTTCTTTTGGCATCACGATAATTCCAACGAATATTAAAGTTTATTTTGTTCCACAATTTAGATCTTTCCAAAAATCCTGATGAAGATATATTTGGGGCTTTTGGCCTCATCGTATTTGCAGGATTTTCCTTTGAAATATTTCGAGCAGCCAAATAAGAAACCAAAAGTGAAGATAAAACCATCACGGCAGCAACAATGATAAAACTAATATCGAAACCAGGACGCCATGCAGGAAGAGAATATCTATAAGACATTGTTGGATAGAACAAATTTGGAATGATAGCAGGCCCTAAGATTAAACCCAAAATAGCTCCACCCAAAACCGGCCAGAATCCATAAGACATATAATGCATAATTATGCTTCTATTTGTATAACCAACAGCTTTTAAAACACCAATTTGTGTTCTTTGATGAGCAATTATCCTAGTCATTGTTGTTAAGAGTGTTAAAAAAGTAACTAAGATGAATACAATTGGAAAAACGTTTCCAATCATTTTATGCTGAGACATTTCCTCGTTAAATTGAGATACACTAACATGTTCAGACTGCCTTGTAAAAGATAAACAGTCAACAGATTTTTCAAGCGAATCTTCAAAATCACCAGCCGATTGATTGAACTTAACCAATAACACATTATATTGGATATTTGAAGGAAATGCCTCATAAGATAAATAAGCAAAACCCATATCTTTAAAATCGGGAAGTATTGATGTTGGAGAAGCCTCATAAACATATTCTGGCGAATAACCAATACCTTTTATTTCTTTTTCAATTGTAATACCATTGAAAGAAAAGGAAATATTATCTCCAACGGATAAATTTTGTGCATCGGCAAATCGTTTGTCAAGCCACACTCCAGAATCATCAGAGATATTAATGTCTTCCCCTTCAGTAACATTAAATTTAGATATCTTATTATCCTCAATAAAATGCAGCGTAATGTCCGGATCGTTAGAAAAATTCCCGACAGATTTGACAACCAACTGCTTTTCAGTATCTGTTGAGAAATTATTTATTTTATCTAAAGCATCATCAGTAATTGTAGTATTATAAATCCACCCATCAGCAAGATTATTATCTGCATAAAAATCATTACTGGTTTGTTCCAAACCATAATACTCACTACAAACACCACAAAATGCAAAAATACCTAGAAATGCCATTAAAAATATAGAAATAAATTGTGTTTTGTTAATTTTGATATCTCTAAGCATTTTTTTAGATAATGACATGATATAATATAAGAAAAAAATAAGATTTAAATTTTTAGAATTCAATTGTCAAATAATTTAAAAAAATATAGAATAAACTGAAACATTTAAGAAAATCATTAAAAAATATATAAAAATTGCATTATATGCTTTGAGATGTCTCCCAACATCTTATTAAAAAGCATACACTCACCAATCAAGGTCTTCTACTTGCTTAGGATATGAATTAATAGAGATGTCTTCAATTTGTCCATTTTTAATGCGAATAACCTTATCGGCAGCTTCTGCCAAGATAGCATTATGAGTAACTATAATAACAGTAGTATTTTTGTTATTACTCATATCCTGAAGTAAATTTAAAATAAGAACACCTGTTTTTGAATCTAAAGCACCTGTAGGTTCGTCACATAAAAGCATTGTAGGCTGTTTTGCAACAGCTCTTGCAATGGATACTCTTTGCTGTTCACCACCAGATAACTGTGCAGGGAATTGATCAGCATGATTTTCTAAGCCAACTGACTTTAGAACAGCACAACCATCAATATCTACATCAACAATGTCTTTCATTAATTCAACATTTTCAACAGCAGTCAAATTTGGAATTAAATTATAGAACTGAAAAATAAAACCCACATTGTTGGCACGATATTCAGTTAGTTCATTGTCATCGAAGTTTTCAACATGTTCTCCATTTACAATAATCTGACCAGTTGTTGCTGAATCAAGACCTCCTAAAAGGTTCAATAGAGTTGATTTACCTGCTCCAGATGGACCAAGAATTACAACAAACTCCCCTTCATCAATTGTAAAGTTTACATTATCCATAGCACGAAGAACATGGTCTCCAGATTTATATTCTTTCACTACGTCTTTAAATTCTATCAATGTACTCATTATTAATAGTCACCCATATTACTTTATACATAATCTTATTTATAAAACATACTATTAATATTTAGGCCTGCCTAAAATTTAAAACATCATCATTATATTCCTTTAATTCTGCAAAATGAAGGTCCGATTCATCATAGCTTCCGAATAACCATATATTACACCTTTGCCTTCAATTAGAATTTTATGATATTTAAATGACCTTTACAACATACAGAAACAATGATAAACTCGTCACCACCCATATATTCTTGAATAATCATGCCTACATCATCATTAGAATTTTTCCTAATCAAAAAGATAATTGGGTATCATTTTAAAAAAAATATAATTAGTTTTAAATTAACTAATTAAATCTTTTGAAGCAATAACTCCTGTCTCCACACCATATGGAGGAACTTCAATTCTTAAGTCCAAGTCAATCATCAGTGCTTCAATACCTTTTCTTTGACCAGGCACATATTTATATGTCGTTTCAGGAATGAAAACAATTCCCCCAACCTTAATACGTTTCAAAATACCCAATATTAATTCTACAGTAAGATAATCCTTTTTTTCAACCAGACTTTTATTTAAATTGACTATGACATAATCAAATTCCTCATTAATATTAGCAACATCTTCCACACCAACCTGTACGATATTATGAGTATCCAAAAATTGATCTGTTATTAAAAGTCCAGTTCCATATTCTGAAACTGCATCTACTACTTCTGTAAGGTGATTAATCAGTTTATCCTCATCCAATTTCTTAATTTTATCTGATTCAGGATTTAAAACCAATGCAAATGCATATTTCTCAAGACTTCTTAAAAAATTAATATCATCCTGCAATACATCATTATCTTTATGAACCAGATAGATAACACCACAAGTTGAATGTAAATCTTGTGTTTTGATATAAAATATCCCTTCTTCAGCCATTTCATCGAAATCGGCTTTAAAATAACTTTTCAAATTAGGACTTATATCAACCATTGGTGTAGATTTAGCAACAATATCTTCAGGAACAATAAACATTTTCAAAGCCCCATGTCCCTGCAGCCTATATCTTTGTAATGCTTTCTGATAAAAGCGAGCAGGTTTAAGATATGAATCAAGAATACTGTCTGTCTCATGCTGGCCTGAAATTTCATCCAGGAATTTTGCAGGCATGTTACCACCACACGGGCGACAATTAACCTCAATAAGAACAGGACCATCCTTATCGATCATGTATTCACCATGAACTGGTCCATATTTAATACCAATCGCATCAGCCACATTATAAGCATATTCAACCATTTCAGCTTCTGAAATACCTAAATGATTTACAGTTTCTACAGTATCATAAATCATTGCTCCTTCAGAGGTTTTTATTTTACTGTATTTCCAGATTAAAGTTACACGATGCCATCCATTACTAGAAACAGTATTAACAATATATTCATCCCCATCAATACGTTCCTGAATTAAAAGTTCCTGGACATTTCCACCATAATAACCCTTTCTGCCGGTCAATTCTTCAATTGCATCAATCATTTCCTGCTTGTTTAAACATATACGAACATTACAGGATCCTGCACTGCGTATCGGTTTAACAACAACCCCATTTAAAGATTCATCATCATAAAATTCAATAGCTTCATCAACAGATTTTATAACTTTTCCCCGAATATAACGAAGGCCTTTTTCAGCCAATCTTTTATGCATTTCATGTTTTAATGTCATCGCACCAATATTTTCCACAGAATTACCTAAAAGATTCAAATCATCAGATAATTTTGTAGCTAAAACAACACCTTCTTCACAACCCGGAACAATCAATATGGGATTTACTTTCCTAACCGCTTCAAGAGTTTCCTCGTAAGTATCTTTTTCATAAATCATATCAAATTTTTCATTAATCTGATTATAATTATGAATAATCTTTTGATTATATTCATCAACGATATCCTCAGAAGGTTTTAATTCCAAAACAATTGGATTATAACCCCTATTGATAATATCCGCTATAAAATTTATTCCTGTGGATATACAATCAACAACAATAATGTTTTCCATACTAACACCATTTAATATATTAATAATATATCTATTTTTTTAACTAAATAAATATAACAAACACAATTTAAAACATAACTTTTTAAGAAAAAATTAAACATCAAAATTATTAATCAATAAATATAAAAGATTTCAAAAAGATAATATTATTATAATAAAATATTAGGGGTATAAATGTCATTTAACAAAGATGAAATGTTAATAATGCCTGCAGTTGATATTAAAAATGGAAAGTGTGTACAGCTTGTTCAAGGTCAACCAGGTAGTGAAATGGTTGAAATTGAAAATCCAGAAAATGTTGCTCTTCATTGGGAAAATGAAGGTGCTAAAAATATCCATGTAATCGATCTTGACGGCACTATTGACGGGAAAACCAGCTTGCCAATAATTAAAAAAATTCTAAAAGAGGTTTCCGTTCCTATCCAGTTAGGCGGTGGAATTAGAAGCATTGAATATGCAAAAGAATTATTGGATTTGAATATTGAACGGTTGATTATTGGAACTATGGGAATTGAAAATCCAAAAAGCATTGAAGAATTATCTGAAGAATACGGTTCAGACAGAATAATGATTTCACTGGACAGTAAAGATAACAAGGTGGTCATTAAGGGATGGCAGGAAAAAATAGATAAAAGCCCCATAGAATTATCAAACGAATTTAAAGAGCATGGTGCAGGAAGCATATTATTTACCAATGTTGATGTTGAAGGCCTCTTAGGAGGATTTTACACAGACCCTGTAATTGAGCTTAAAAATTCTGTAGACTTGCCTATTGTTTATTCCGGAGGAATAACAACAATAGAAGATATTAAAAAGTTAAATAAAAGTGGTGTAGAAGGAGTTGTTATTGGTTCTGCACTTTATAAAGATAAAATTGATTTGAAAGAAGCTTTAAAATACCAGAAGAGGCAAATATAATGAAAAAAGTAATGGCTAGCGGAACATTTGATTTGTTGCATCCGGGACATGGCATTTATCTTCAAGAAGCAAAAAACCTTGGAGGATATAAATCAAAGCTTTATGTTGTAGTTGCAAGAGATTCTACAGTAGAAAAAAGAAAAAGAGTTCCGATTGTTGGTGAAAACCAACGTTTAGAATTAATCAAAATGTTAAAACCAGTTGATGAAGCTTATCTTGGTAATGAAGATGGAGATATTTTCAAAATTGTGGAGGAAATTGACCCTGACATAATAGCTATCGGGCCAGACCAGACCCACAATGTGGAAAAATTACAAAAAGAAATTGACAAAAGAGGTCTTGAAGCTCGTGTTCAACGAGTAAGTGTTTATCATAAAGATGAATTAGATAGTAGTTGTAAGATTATTAAAAAAATTAAAAATATTGACTTTGAAGGAAAAATATTAGATAACTGCGAATAGAGGGAAAAATATGTATAAAATAGCAATAATAGGAGCAAGTGGATATACAGGTGGAGAACTTTTAAGAATGTTATTAAACCATCCTGAGGTTGAAATAACAGATATTACTTCAAGACAGTATGAAGGTACTCCTGCCCATAAAATTCATCCACACATAAGGGATTCCGGACTTGAATTTGTAAACAAACAGCCAGACGAATTAGATGCAGATGTTGTTTTTACTGCAACACCCCATGGTGCATCAATGAAAATTGTCCCAGACATTTTGGAAACCGGAGCTAAAGTTGTTGATTTAAGCGGGGATTACAGATACCGCGATACTGAAGTTTATGAAAAATGGTACGGAATGGAACATATAGATAAAGAAACTAAAAGTGTTTTTGGGCTTCCCGAATTATATAGAGACGAAATTAAAAAAGCCGACTTAGTTGCCAATCCAGGCTGTTTCCCAACTGGTGCAATTTTATCTTCTTACCCACTAGTAAAAAATGATTTGGTTGACAGAATAATTATTGATTCAAAAACAGGAGTTAGTGGTGCTGGTGTTAATCCATCTGCAACTACACACCATCCAAATATTTCAGATAATGTTAATCCTTATAAAATTACATCACACAGACACATGTCCGAAATTCAGCAGGAATTACGTGGATTTGATGTTGTAAAAGTATCATTCACACCACATTTAGTTCCTGTTATCAGGGGAATTCAAACTACAAGCCACAGTTTCTTAATTAAAGACATCACGAGTGATGAATTAAGAGAAATATATGAAAAAGAATATGGGGACGAATATTTCATCAAATTAATGGATGAAGGAGAAATCCCACGTTTAAGTTCAGTTAGAGGATCCAACTTCGTACATATAGGAGGATTTGAAATAGATGAAAATGGAAGAGTTGTCATGTTATCAACACTTGATAATCTTGTAAAAGGTGCTTCCGGTCAGGCTATTCAAAATATGAACATTTTACTTGGACTTGACGAAAGTACAGGATTAAAACACTTCGGTCTTCATCCTTAAGGGGGAAAAATATGAAAACTTTAATAATATATTATTCTAGTGGAGGTAGCACAAAGATAATGGCCAGAACATTATCAATGAACTTAAAAGCAGACATAATTGAAATTAAAGATTTAAAAAAGAGAAAAGGTTTTGCAAATAAGTTTTTATCATCTGTTGATGCATTTAGAGAATCAAAAACAAAGATTTCTCCATCAAAATTGGATTTGACTGACTATAATTTAATATATATTGGAACTCCAACATGGGCAAATAAACCTGCTCCGGCAATCATTACATTAATCGATAATTGTAATTGGAAAGGAAAAGATGTAATACTATTTACAACTATGACCAAACCAGGATCAGGTGAAGAAACACTTGATAGACTTGAAGAAAAAGTTTATTTACGTGGAGGAAGAGTTGTTGAAAGCTTTTCACTAGTAACAAAAGATAAAAGCCCTGAAGACATAATTAATGATACTGAAGGATTAATTAATTCATTAGTTTTAAAAATGTATGGTGGAGCCTAAATGAAATCTGAATTAAAAATTAAAGCAATTGAAAGCGGTACTGTAATTGACCACATTACCGCAAATAAGTCATTGCATATTCTTAAAATTTTGGGCCTTCCAGATGATGAAGTAATAAACGTTACTGTTGCTATGAACGTATCATCTAGTCAAACTGGTAAAAAAGACATTGTTAAAATTGAAAACAGGGAAATTGATACTGAAGAATTAAATCAGATTGCATTAATAGCACCAAAAGCAACAATAAATATCATCAGAAATTATGAAGTTATTAAAAAAGAGAAAATAATTCTTCCCGAAGTAATTACATCCATCATAAAATGTACAAACGATAAATGTATCACTAATTATGAAAATGAACCAATAACATCAAAATTTAATGTGATTGAATCCCAACCGCCAGTTCTCAGATGTCATTACTGTGAAAAATTAATAAAAAATGAAGATATCGAAAAACAATTCGAATAATCTTCTTTAATTTTTTAAATAGTCAGAAAGTCTTTTAGATAATGCAAGTATTGTTAATATTGGAGGTTTTCCCGGAGAAACCGGCAATACACTTGCATCACTTACAAACAATCCTTTAATTTCTGTTTCTTGATTTGAATCAACTATTTTACCTATAGGTGCTGTTCCACCAGGATGTGCTCCCCTATAAACAGTAGAAGATATAGTTGACGGATCAACCCCTGCTTTTTCCAAAATAAAACCTGCAGTTGCAACACCCTCAGCAAGAAGTCTAATATCATTAATGGTGTTAATCTTTACCACATCACCATCATCGTCAACATAACCTTTTGCATCATCAGCCGTTTTAACCATTATACTTAAAATATCCTTACTTTCAATACTTTCATCCTCGAAAGTGAATGTTGAAAAATGAGGAGATAAAACGAAGTCTTTACCTATAACCAGTCCAGCCATTTGAACTTCAGTATTAAAATTAATATCTTTTAGATATCCTCCAACAGTGACAAACGGATCAAAGAATAATTCATGACCTGCATCAATTCCCGCACTTCTTAAAAGTAAGGCTGAACCTATTGCACCAGCAGATAATACTACAGTATCAGAATTGATGCTTTTTTCAACATTATCTTTTATATATTTTATTCCTTTAACTTCCGAATTTTCAACAATGATTTCAGTTACTTCGGCTTCGCTTATGAATGTTGCACCATATTCAACTGCTTCATCAACAAAATCTTTTCCAGACCATTTGGCATCTGCAGGACATCCAAATGCACATTTTCCACATTGAATACAATCCTCTTCCCGAATAGCTTTTGGCATTTTAAGTGTTTTTAATCCAAGTTCCTTTCCAGCATCAAGGAATAATTGAGTACCTCTGCCGATATGTGAATCGTCCAAATCATGTACTTTAATCAGATTTTCAACATATTCATATTCTTTAGAGATATCTATATCATATTCATGCAATTCCTCATCCAATGCCCTAACCATATTGGACATGGAAACAATTGTTGCACCGCCAATACACGTTGTTGTCAATAAATCCACATCATCATTATATACATCATAATAATTAAATGCATCTTTAGATTCTATATATGGGCCTTTTTCAATAATTGTTACTGGAATTTTATCTTTAGCCAATTCACGAGCAATAATAGCTCCTCCTGCTCCACTACCTACAATAATAACCATCAAAAATCACCAATTAATTAATATATCAATTGTTATATTTGTCTATCCTATTATAAATATTAAAGTATTATGAAGTCCAAAGTATTTAATGATTAAACTTTTGGAGTGATAGAATGGAAGAATACATTAACTTATTTGAAAAAGTTATGGAAAAAACAATTCCTAAAGTTGACTATATTGATATTAGAGCAGGAAAAAGCAACTCTACATCAATATTAATGAAAGATGGAAAAATTGATGAAATAAATACTGGTATGGGAATATCTGCAAGGATTAGAGTTTTAAATAATGGAGCTTGGGGATTTGCATACACAACAGACTTATCCAAATTTGATGAAATAACAGAAACTGCATTAAAACTTTCAAATTCACTGAAAGGAGATGTTGAATTATCTGAAAGTAAAATTATTAAAGACAAGATAGCAACCGATGTGAAAATACCATTTGAAGACATATCTATTGAAGAAAAACAAGAGATTATGAAAACAGCAGGAGATAGTGCAACACTTGAAAAAGTAAACAGTACAACGGTCGGCTATGCAGATTCCCAAACAAATGAATTATTCTTAAATAGTGAAGGAAGCCAAATTGAAGTAAAAACAAGCCGCATTAGAATGGTTCTTAATGCTACAGCAACAGACGGGCAAATAATACAAATCGGACATGGAAGTGTTGCTGGAGTAAAAGGATTTGAATTAATAGCTAATGAAGATATTGAAGAATTTGGAAGAAAAATAGGAGATAAAGCACAACGGTTATTAAAGGCCGAAAGTGCACCATCAGGCAAATTTAAAGTAATATCAGACCCTGAATTAACAGGAGTAATGATTCATGAAGCATTAGGGCATGCTACTGAAGCAGACATAATATTACAAAATGATTCCATTCTAAAAGATAAATTAAACACCAAAATCGCTTCAGACATTATTAACATTTACGATGATGCAACAATAAAAGACGGATACGGATACTATCCATATGATGTGGAAGGAACAAAAACCAAACCAAACCAATTGGTTAAAGATGGTGAACTAATTTCATTCTTGTCTTCAAGAGAAACTGCATCAAAATTAAATATGAAATCATCAGGAAATGCAAGATCAAGTATAAATGATGCTCCTATCGTGAGAATGAGTAATACATTCTTACAGCCAGGAGATATGACTTTTGAAGAACTGATAGAAGACATATCTGATGGAATTTATCTTAAAGGTTCAAGAGGCGGTCAGGTTGACACCGGAAAAGGAATATTCCAATTTAATGCTGCAGAAGGATTTAAAATAGAAAACGGAGAATTGTCAACTCCACTTCGTGATGTTTCATTATCAGGAAATATTCTTGAAACATTAAATAATGTAGATGCTCTTGGAAAAGACTTTAAATTAAATCCCGGTTTCTGTGGAAAAGACGGGCAAACTGTACCTGTTGGTGATGGTGGACCACACACAAGAATTAACGATGCAATGGTTGGAGGAAGTAATTAGGTGATAATATGATTAGTGAAGATAACGGACAATATTTAGTAGAAATAGCAAAAGAAGCAATATCAACATATCTAGAAACAAACATGAGAATACCAATCCCAGAGGATTGTCCTGATGAATTAAAAGAAGAATTGGGAGTATTTGTAACATTAAACAAAAAAAGAAGACTAAGAGGTTGCATTGGATATCCTGAACCTGTAAAAAGTTTAATTGAATCAACAATAGATGTAGCTATTTCAGCAGCATTCGAAGATCCAAGATTCCCTGCATTAAAAACAGAAGAATATGGGGATCTGGAATTTGAAGTAACTGTTTTAACTCAGCCAGAATTAATTGAAGTTGCACATCCAAAACAGTACTTTGATGAAATAGAAATTGGGCGTGATGGATTAATTATTCAAAAAGGATATGCAAGAGGACTGCTTCTTCCACAGGTAGCACCGGAAAACGGTTTTGATGTAGAAACGTTTTTAGAACATACCTGTATGAAAGCAGGAATTAGTGCAGACAGCTGGATGGATGAAAGCTGTGATGTATATAAATTCCAAGGACAAATCTTTAAATAATGATAACAATGATGATACCATCGGAAATATCAATTACTTATAATTTGCTCTTGCTTAACAGTTATTTGATCGTACATAACATCAAATCTCAAAAAAGCCTAAATTGTTGACAGACTCAAAAATACTTAAGAATTTTATTTAAATCTTTATCTATAATATCCAGATGATTTGTATCATCAATTATAATGAACTTATAATTTGATGAAATATCATCTAAATAATCTTTTTTATCATTATCTGTAGATAAATAAATAACCTGGGATTTTATATTAGGAGTATTGAAGCTCCATTTGCTATTAATTGAATCAATTAGAATGAATTTTTCTATTAGCTCTTTTGGATAATCAGTATTTGTTACATCGATGTGTTCATTTTTATCATCTGATTCGGATTCATCGTTATCAAATATTAAAACACCATCAATAAGAATACATTTACCTACTGTTTTACTTTTTTCTAATTTCTCCGTGATTAAAGATGCATAGATACATCCCAATGAATATCCAACAATAATATCTCCGTCTTTAAAAATATCATTAATAGCTTCATAATAATACTTCAATGTTAAATTACAATCAGAGTAGTTGCTGATTTCTTCTAATGGCAAATCATATCTAAAATCATCAAGAAGATAAATATTACCTTTGAAATTAATTTCATTAACAAATTTATTGAATATGAAAGATAATCCTCCTTTAGGTGGCAAAACAAACATATTTTGATCAACAGTACCTTTTTTAGCTAATGTGCAGGAATATTCAACATCATCCTTTTCAAGATATTTGGCAATATTATATGGAGTTCTGTTCTTAAATATATTCCTAGCATCAATATCTATTGATTTTTCAGATAAAAATGCCATAACTTTTATGGCTGAAATTGAATCCCCACCTAATCGGATAAAATCATCATATATGCTGATTTTTTCTTTGTTAAATACTTTTTCAAATGCTGTAACAATTATCTTTTCAAATTCACTTGTTGGTGCAGCATATTCTGATTTTAAATCAGATAACTCGATGTTAGGTAAGGCATTTATGTCTACTTTAGCATTTATATTAACAGGAATTTCATCCAAGCAAATAACAAATGATGGAATCATGTACTCAGGTTTGTGTATGGAAACATAATCCCGAATAGAATCGAAGAGTTTTTCATCATCCAAATCATTTGATATGACTACATAAGCTACCAATTCATTATTTTCATCGTTTTTAACTGTTTGAACTGTGACATCATCCACATAATCAATTTCACGAATTAATGATTCAACTTCTATGAGCTCTACACGGTTTCCTCGGATTTTAACCTGGCTGTCACGGCGGCCGACAATAGCTAAAGATCCGTCACTCAGTACTCTAACCATATCTCCCGTACGATATAAAACATTATAATCCTTAGAATTATCAAATGGATTATCCATAAATGCAGTTTTTGTTTCGTCTTCACGATTTAAATATCCGTCGGCAATTTGATATCCTGCCAAGTACAATTCACCAACTGCTCCAACAGGTGTTCTTCTAAATTCATCATCTAAAATATATGCTTTGGTGTTGTAGTTTAATACACCAATTGATGAATAATCGATTTTATCTAAATTGTTTATTGATGTGATAAATGCAAATGTTTCTGTAGGTCCAAAAGCATCAATTACTTGATATTTGTTGGAATTTTCAAATTCACCTAATTTTTCACCACCTACGGTTAAAACTTTTATTGAAGTATCAGCAATATTTTCTATAAATAGTTTTCCTACCTGTGTGGTAATCATGGTATGTGTAACTTCATGTTTGATGAAATAATTATTCATTTTATAAATGTCCAATTTAATTTCATCAGGAACTATTGATAAAGATGCTCCTGCATAGACTGTTTGACATATTGCCTGTGATGCTGCATCAAAGCTGATTGATGCGAATAAACCATAAACATCATCCTCATTAAAACCACAACTGTCCCTATAATATTCAGAGAGGTTAAGTATTGATTTTCTAGTGACTTTAACCCCTTTAGGAACACCAGTTGTACCGCTGGTATATAATATACATGCCAAATTACCATAATTAACTGGTAAAGAAGATAATTTGCCAATTTCTCCTTTAATAATGTCAGATATGTTTAAGAGAGCGACATCATTCGTTAATGCTTTCGCACGTTCGTAAGTTTTATCATTTACAATAACTAGTTTCGAATCAACATCATTCAGTATGAAACTCAAACGTTCATCAGGTAAATTGTCATCCAAAGGAACATAAACACCTCCCACAGATAAAATACCTAAAACTGAAAACATGTATAATTCGCTGCGAGGTACTAAAAATCCAACGCAATCCTGAGATTCAACACCCAAATCAATTAACTTTTGAGCAATTTCATAAGCAATAAATGCTCCTTCACAGTAAGTATAAGAGTTATCCTTATATGATATAAGCATATTATCAGGATTATTGGATAGATTATCATTAAATGCATCTAAAACATCAGCATAATCCAGAGGATTTTCAGTTTCATTAAAGCTATCTAAAAGCTCAACATCACTATCCAGGACATAATTAATATCAGATAAATTATCTTTATTCAATGCTTCGATTAAAATTTCTTTAAATGCATTTAAGAACCTAATAATCAAATTATCAGAATATTTAGAGCATGAATCTACATTAACCAGATAACCGTCTTCCAGATCATTGACAACACATAAGAAGTCAGAAATCAAACCTATGCTCTTATCTTCAATAATTAACTCATCACTGATGATATTGGAAACGTCATTTAAATCAAAATTATACTCAAATCCAATATTCTTATTCAAATTAAATTCATTGGCAAGCAAACGGAACGGATAAACACTATACCTTATAGAATCCAAAATCAGATTAGAAACATTGGACAAGAACTCTTTAACAGAAGTGTTTTTACAATCAACAATTAACGGAACTGTACGAACAAACATGCCCAATGCATCTTTAGCATAGTCTTCATGACGACCATGTTCAGTGAAATTATAATAAACCAAATCACTGCCTGTGAAACGAGAGAACGTATAAGCAAATATGGCATTCAAGAAATTACCAACAGTAATTCCATATTCACGGCAGAATGCTTCAACATCATCACGAACTCCACGAATAGGAAGTTTGATACAATTATTAACTCCGCCAACATCATCCAATAAAATACCTGCATCATCAATTACAGACAAATTATTTTTAAAGAACAAATGGGCCTCTTCATAACTGTTTTCAAATTTGGATTCAAAAGAGTCGCTGCTGGCATGAACAAAACCTAAATCCACATCGCCACCCAATTCACCGGATAGAGCTAAAGACAAATCTTTATTAATGATAGGATGACATGAAGCATCATTAATAATATGGTGCAAATCATAAAATATAAATTTGCCATTATCATTTTCGATAATATAGAAACGTGCCAAGGATTCATTTAAATCAAAAGGTCTGATTAAATCAGA
This sequence comes from Methanobrevibacter sp., assembly GCF_045646045.1. Lineage (GTDB taxonomy): Archaea > Methanobacteriota > Methanobacteria > Methanobacteriales > Methanobacteriaceae > Methanocatella. Next base: position 17,051 of record NZ_JAZRJY010000147.1, read on the forward strand.
ATAATCCTCAGGCCCAATTACTTCAATTGATGGGCAGACATCACAAACTAACAAAGGAGTATCTCCATCAACAACACGTCCTTTTAAAATAGGATGCTTATCAATTAAAGAAAGAATAGCATTTTTGATTTCGGCAACTGATTTCTCTACACCACAGTCAAATGCTCCATAACCAGAATAGGCAGTACCCATATCATTAACCATTTCATCCAAATAAATACCTAACTGAGATTCAGACAAACAGCAAAGCAAAGATTCATTATTGCTTCCATAACTTCCGATAAATTCCAGTTCATATTTTATGTTTTCAACAAAATCAAGGAATTTATCACCCAGAGAAGTGTCATCCGCATAATCTCCGTTAACAAAATAATACTCTCCAACACGATAAACATTCAAACTAATGCCATATGAATCAGAGTCCAAATCAACAAATTTTAATTTATCCACTGAAGATTTTTGAATGTTAATTGATTCAAACATTTCATTTTCAAATGAAAATTCAGTACTTAAGAAATTAAAAGTGACAGGACAATATTTATACTCCAATTCATTGGTATAATAAATTAAAGATCCATAATTCAAACCTAAATGATTAACACCTTTAAATGCTTTTTTAATAGTATATACATCATTCATTATACCAATATCATCATGGCCATTATTAACATCAACAAGAACAGGGAACTGGCTGGTAAACCATCCTATTGTACGACTGACATCAGCCAAACTCTCATCACGACCATAAGATTCACGATTGAAAATAATATCTTCATTATAAGTCTTTTTATAAGCACGGCTAATTGCTAAAGCCCAATATTCTTCTTCAGACAACATCAAAGGATTATCTGCATTAAATTTCACACCCACATCAAAACTAAATCCTTTGGAATTACCTTTAATAGAAGAATCATCCAATAGTGCATTAATTCCAATCCAATGTTCTTTTTCCTCATCGGAAATATCTTTAACCAATGATTTAACATCATCCACCCAATATTTATAAGGATATGGTCTGGAAAGATTAATTTCATTATTTTCTTTAATTTGAGTTAAAATATAGGTCAAATCATCAATTAAAATACTCCAACTGACACCATCAATAATTAAATGATGAATTACAAAAACAACAAAAGACTCATCACAATAATGAACAAGACCCACATTAATTAAATTATCCTCTATATCAAGTGTCTCTCTAAATTCATTAACAACATTTAAAATAGTATTTTTCAAATCATCAGCAGTATATTCTTTGATTTTACAAATACGTGTATTTACTGGTAATATTTCTTGAACAATCCTATCGTCTTTGTATTTATAACTTGACCTTAACAAATCATGGATATTGAATAATTCATTAAATGCATATTGTAAAGTATCCAAATCCAAATCAATCTTGGATTTTAAGATGAAATTCTGTGAATACCCATCATTATTAATTTGATCAAAGAAATAACTTTGAATAGGGAGTAAACTTACTTCACCCTCAGTTGGATCATAAGACTTTCTAATAACTTTTTCCACATTTTGTGCTATTAGATATGGAGTTTTATAATTCAATATGTCTCTGGCGCTGCAGAATATATTATTTTTCTCCAAGAGAGAAATAACACGAATGGCATTGATAGAATCTCCACCTAAACGGACAAAGTCATCATATAAACCAAGGTCTTTTTGATTAAATACGACTTCAAATGATTCGATAATATGTTTTTCAGTTTCATTTGTCGGGGCAACGTAATCACTACGTAAGCTATTTAAATCAACATCAGGTAATGCTCCCACATCAACTTTACCATTCACAGTCAAAGGAATATTATCTAAACTTATAACAAATGATGGGAGCATATAATCAGGTTTATACTTGCCTACATAATTACAGATATCTTCTTTAAGATCATATCCGTCTATTTCACTAGATACAACAACATAGGCAACCAGT
>NZ_JAZRJY010000148.1:0-15701 GCF_045646045.1 Methanobrevibacter sp.
TATAATTACTACATTAACATATCAAAATATAATAGCTTTCTTGGATTAAAACTATGGTCTTGTCCATTCCACATTATAGTATGTTATGTCAAAGTCATCATCGACAATAGCCAGCAGCAATTTCTTGTTAACACCATGAGAAACCCGGACATAGCTTGAGAAATCAAGCACATTAATGTCAAAATTCTCATAAACAATCTTAACCAAAAAATCTGAATGACCTTTACCGGGAGACCTGCCACGATCATATAAACGGAACTCTGAACCATATTTGAATCCTGTTTTAATAACATAACCTCTATCTTTTAAATCACGGTAAACAATATATTTTCCATATAAATCCCTTTCTTTTAAAAGGTCTATGAAATATGACACGCTACACGGATTATCGTCTTCATAAACATCCAAACGATCTTTTTCCAACAAATAACAGGCTTCAATCAAAGAGAGGTTCAACATATCCTCTTCTATTTTACCAAAAAAACTTTTCTCATGTAAAGCAATAGGTCTTTTACTACCTTCTTCTATTTTAATTGATACTATTTCATTAGATAAATTACCGCGCATTAAAACACCATTAAAAGAAAAAAATTATATTTAATGGATATATTATAATCTTGCTGTTATATAAAATATTGGTTTTTAAAAAAAATTGATAATAAAAAAAAGATTAGAGTGTTTAAACTCTAACAAAGATATTGTTTGCCATTTCAGATGGAAGAGAATATTCTTCATTTTCAATATTAACTAAGTATTCGTCTCCATCAGTATTATAATAATGAATATTATTTCCAATAGCAATTCCTACTTCCAAAATGGAATCCAGCAATTCATCATTTCCACGAATAAATGAAATTGTTCCTATAGTATCAGGATTTAATTCAGATATTGAAAGTAAATTAAATTGCCTGTTAATTATATTGTCAAAGTCCTTAACAGAGAAACATTGCTGGCAACTGTCAAAATCAAAGTTACATGCAGGAATTATATTATCATCAGGACATAAATCAGGATGTTGCAACATATTACATAAAGCTCTTTCAGCTTCATCGGATAATGTATGTTCCATTTCACATGCTTGATCATGGACATTTTCTTCTTTAACTTTTAGAACTTCCAATAAGAATTTTTCTAAAATTCTGTGTTTTCTTGTAATTTTTTGAGCGATTTGCATTCCTTCATCAGTTAAAGAAGCACCTCTATAAGGAGTATAATTAATATAACCTAAATCTTCTAATTTTTTAAGCATTTGAGTGACACTACCTGGTGCAATGCCTAAATCATTTGAAAAAGTTGTGGTTGATACTTGTTCTTTATTGCTCCCATTCCTATAAAGAACCTCCAAGTATTCTTCAATATTTTCACTAATCTTATCATCAGCCATGAAAAATCCACCTAAAATATTCAATAATACTATATTTAATCATTACAATATAAAAAAGTTTTGGTTAACCTAAAAATTAGTAAACGAAAATTAAAAAAATAGAAAAATAAGTTAATAAAATTAATTATTAACTATTTGAATTATTATTTAACACTTTCAAGCCTAGTAAGGCAAGATATCATATGTTCCTCTATCAGTATATGAAGAGGTATCCCAATTGTTAATAACTCCAAATGAGTTTCTATTACTGGTAGGGTCTGCATTAATCCATGCACCATCAATTAAGAATTGAGTCCATACATGTCCATACCATGAACCACTTGAGAAATGACAGTATCCAGTATCAAATCTAACAGTCAAACCAACTGATCTTGCCATAGCAACAAGCAATTGAGCTTGGTCACAACAGTTACCTGATCCTGAAATTAAAGTACCTTCAGCACCTTTCTGGGTATCATAATAGAATTCATATTCTATTTGATCCCTTACATAATTATATAATGCAGTAGCTTTGGCTAAATCAGTAGTTAATCCAGCAATTAATGATTTAGATAACTCAGCTATGGATTTTGAAGGTTGACTATTATATACAATATGTACTGAACTTGGTAATTCAAAGTTATTAGCATAATAATCCAATATACGGGAAGATGCATCGACTAATTCAGAGAAAGCAATTCTACCTAATGGTGATGAAGCATAAGCCGGAACAACACCATTGTTTTCAATGAATTTGTAAACTCTGCTTGCAACATCAAGATATTGATCTTTGGTTAAATCTCCATCAATAACATCACCTGAATTAGATGGGTCATCCATATCAATTAAAGTAATAGGATCGAAATTACCTGCATTAATCTGAACAATAGCCTTATCCATCAAGTATAGGAACTGAGACATTGTATATTTACCTTCATTTACAACAACATATTCAGGGAAAAGCTGATTATCCTCATAATAATTTGCAATATATGAAGCTCCAGTTAAAATACTTCCGACGGAAACAGTATCTCCACCTCCACCAGGAGTTACAGGAACGGATTCGGAAAGTCTAGTTAAAACTTTGTCAGAACCTTCAATCTTTTCATGACCGGTAACACCACAGTAATCACAGTCACAGTAGCAACAGGTCAATTCTCCTTCATAAGTATGTTTTGGATTAATGAGCAAAGTACCATAGTAACCACAATTTGGACAATAGTTTAACCATGTAGTTGTATAGTTTCTATATTCATATTCTTCAGTGGAATAACTCGGATACATACTGACTGTTAGCTCAGGTAATTCTAAGTAAGCACCGATAAATACCATTGCAGGCAATTCATCTGAAACAGCATAATAGGTTAAAACTCTGGAATATAGATAAACTAATTCAGCATATGTTATATCACCAACAGATGTTGCCATTAAATTAGGAGCCTGACTATTAACACGACAATAAGTACTGATTGAACTAGCAAGATTAATATATTGGTTTTTAGATAATTCATTGTAATTTAGAACCTTGGATTCATTAGCAGGTGAAGTTACTCTTATTGCAGTAACATTATCACCATGAATATCACCATTTATGATTAATATTGCTTGAGACATTAAGTATAATACCTGAGGAGTGTTATAGTAAGAAGTTCCTACTGCCACTTTGCCAGGCAAAGCCTCACCTTTTTCAATATAATCTTTTGCTTCAACAGCAGCATATATAATATCATCAACAGAAACTGTATCACCATAAGCAGGACTATCCAAATCATTGAAGTTCAGGAATTGTGATAAACCAAATCTGAATAAAATAACACCATCTGCACCATTATCAACAACATTCTGTGCATCAGCGAAAAGTTCAGTGTATGTTAATTTTGTAGGATTATCATCTGATATGTATGCTTGCAATCCAGACCAGACCTCAGCACCTGCTGAATTTTGGACAAACCATTTTGTTGTTGAAGCAAGCCAGCTTGATCCAGTATTGTAATTTCCTTTATATTGCATTGGAACAATTGCATCCAAATATTGGGAAATAGCAGGGACATCTTGACCATAATAATAAATATCATCAGTAGTTTCAGGCATTATAGCAGCAGACATGATAATGGAAGGATTTATTTCACGACATGCTGTTGTAGCTTGTCTTACAAATTCAGTGATTGCAGCAGTTCCACCAGGAGTATTGTATGCATTACCAGGGTATCTTAAGTAATCAAAGTGAATACCTGCCACACCAGACAAACCAGCATAATATTTAGCTTCTTCTATTACTTCATTGAAGTATTTTTGATTGATTGATCCGCCTGAAACAGGATTAACCCATGAACCTCCACTATAGAATACCTGCATCCAAATATGTGTATTTATTCCATAGGAATTTGCATTTTGAATCCAGGATAATACTGCAGATTCACCATACAACTCAAATGCATAGAAATTCAAGAAAATGTCAGTTGTACCTAATGATGCGAAATTGGCTAAATCTATATTATACATATCTGCACCAAAGGACCAGTAACCATATCCATGAGGAGTGTAAGAATCGGAAATAGTAATTTCAGTAACTCCTATAGAAGGGAGATAATCCTCATCTCCATCAAAGGTATATAAAACAACGTATTTGCCTTTAGCTAATTCAACATTAATTAAAGCTATACCATCTTTATCAGTAGTAGCGAAATATAATTTTGAACCTATTTCAAAGGATATATCTTTAGAAGCTATTGGCTTATTATTATTATCACGTAGTGTTACCATTAGATTAATATCACTTTCACCTACAAATATAGTTGAAGATGACCATTCTAATGAAGTTTCGATTTTCTGTTTTACGGTTACATAAGCTTGACCACTTGAAGGTTCTATTCTGTCTTCTCCATTATAGTAATATTTTATAAGATATTTACCTTGAACAAGATTAATCGTTAATTCTGCAACACCAAACTCATCAGTTGTTCTGGTATAGTTAACTCCATTAATATTAAATATTACATCCCTATAAGGTAAGGCAACATCTCCAACATCTAAGTAAACTGGGAATTTTTCACCCTCACCCTGACCAACAGTAATATTTGAACCGGTTAATGTAGAAACATTACCGTCAATTACAAGAACCTGTGTTGAATCAAAAGTATCTTCATAAGGAGTACTGTTGAATCTGTATGCTACATCATAACTTCCAGGACTTAAATTAATAGCTAATCTTGCAGTACCTTTTTCATCAGTAAGTCTTGAATATGTAACACCATTGATTGTAAAGTAAACAGGTTTATTGACAACACCTGCAGTATCATTAAGTGGACATACAGTAACATCAAAGGTTTCCTTATTATTATAATAAATGGTAGTATTACCTACATCGAAATAAAGAGGAATACCCTCTCTAACAGTAAGCTTACTTGTTGCTTTTGATGACTGATATGGGCTGACACCAAAATACTGATACTCAACAGTATATTCACCAGGAATTAAATCAAAAGTAGCAACAGCATTACCGTAATCATCTGTTTTAGTATTAACTGAAGCACTACCTGCAGAAATAACAACTTCCTGATTTGCAATACCAAAATCTAATTGATCAACCAATGTAGTGGAAATTGTTTGTTGTTGACTTGCGAAATAATCATAATCTTCAGTTAAAAAAGTAGTTGAAGATGAACCAAGTACCCTAACAGTATTACCTACCTGAAGTCCATTAGGATGATATGTAGTAATAATATAATCCTTAGGAAGCAATCTAATATTTAATGCAGCAATACCACTTTCATCAGAAGTACGATTATAAAATACACCATTAATATTAAATGTAGCATTAACGTAAGGTAACGGATTACCCTGATCATCTAATAACAATGCAGTGAACTTTTTAGGATCATTATATACTTTAGTTAAATCTTCAGAATATATAGTAGACAGTACAGTTACGAGATTGGCAGATGAAAATCCGTCATTAGGATTCATTGCAGTCAAAATATATTCACCAGGTAATAAATTAATATTTAACCTTGCAGTTCCGTTCGCATTAGTTTTTCTTTCATAAAATACACCATTAATATTAAAATTAACATTGGAATTAGCTAAAGGATTGCCTTGGCCATCCAAAAAGGTAGCATAATATTGTGTGTCATTTTTATAATATTTAACAATATCATTACCAATTATAGTAGAATAAACAGTACATTTAGCAGTAGTTTTATTATCTAAATAATTTTTATCACCATTATAAAATACACCAAGAGTATAATCTCCCGGAGATAAATTAATTGCAATTGAAGCTTGACCAGCATTATCAGTAACTCTGGTATAGTTAACTCCATTGACAGAGAATATTAAACTTTGATTAGCTAACTTATTTCCATCAATATCACTTAAGATAGCTATAAATCTTGTTCCATTTTTATAATATAAATCTATATCAGCTGCATCTAAATTAACAGCTATTTTTCCAGTATCATTATTGTTTTCATCCAAAATTGTATCAACGTCGTTTATTGATAAATTATTTGAATAATCTGACCCTACATCAAAATTTTCTACAGCCAATAAATCCCCAGATGACTCTTGGCCAATATAGGTATCATTAACAGTTATTTCACTTGCAGAGATAATACCAACCGACAAAAATGCAATCAATATTATCAACGCTAAAAATATTCGTTTTTTCAAAATATTTTACCTCCATCATAACGTATTTAACAACATGGAAAAAATCTTATTTTCCATTATGTTTATAATGTATTAAGAATATCTTATATAAAGTTATTTATTTATTTAATGCTCTAAAAATAGAGTAATTTTAAAAAAAAATATTTAAAATAGGTAAAAATAATAAAATAAGAAAAAATATTAGTGAATAACATTATAGAAAGTTAAAAAGATATGAATTAAATAACTAGGATAAAACAATATATTGATTTTTAAAACATTAATAAAACAATTTTTATATTGAATTCGATGCATAAATTACTATTAATATTAAAAATAAGCATTAAATTAGTATATTTAGATTAAATCAAAAATTTAAGTAAAAAAATAAGAAAAATAAATGATGTAAATCAAGATTACATCATTGGAGGCATACCGCCCATTCCACCCATTCCACCAGGCATTGGAGGCATACCACTATCATCATTTCCAGACTCATCAGCACCAGTGGAAGTAAGTGCATTTCTAGCTGCAATCATATCATCAATACGGAGTATCATTTCAGCAGCTTCACCAGCAGACTGGAGAGCTTGAACTTTAACTCTTAAAGGTTCAATAACACCAGCTTCCTGCATATCTACAACTTCACCAGTAAATACATTAATACCAATAGCATTTGAGTCTTCATGAGCAGCTTTTAAATCAGCAATTAAGTTAATAGTATCTAAACCTGCATTTTCAATTAGAGTTCTTGGAATAACTTCTAAAGCTTCAGCATATTTTAAAATAGCCAATTGTTCTCTTCCACTTACAGATTCACCATAATCTCTTAACTGTTTTACCAAATCGATTTCACAAGCTCCTCCACCAATGAGGACTTTACCTTCTTCAATGGTAGCTGCTACTACACCTAAAGCATCATCTAAAGCTCTTGCAATTTGTTCAGTAACGTAACGAGTACTACCTCTTAAAACAATTGAGGATGCTTTTGGATTTTCACATTCTTCAATGAAAGTCAATTTATGATCGAATAATTTTTCAAGGTAAACTTTACCTGCACTACCCAATTTATCAGCAGATAAATCTTCAATATCAGTAACTAATTTAGCGCCTGTAGCTTTTTCAATTCTTTCCATATCAGATTTTTTAACTCTTTTGAAAGTCATGATACCTGCTTTTTTAAGGTAATGTTCAGCTAAATCATCGATACCTTTTTGACAGAATAAAACATTAGCACCTGAATCAACAATTTGATTAACTAAATCTCTAATCATTTCCTCTTCATTATCTAAAAATGCAGCAAATTGATCAGGTGAAGTAATATCGATTTTAGTATCAGTATTGATATCTTTTAATTCGATAGGATATTTCATAATTGCAATTTTTGCATCTTCAATAACTTCAGGCATATTTTTAGAAACAGGAGTTTTGTCAATTACAATACCTTCAGCGAGGAATGAATCTTCAACAGAATCTCCAGAAACTCTTTGAATATTAATGTTATCAATATCAGATACACCATCTTCTTCAATTCTTAAAGCAGCATCAACAACTAAACTAGCCAAATGTTCTTTTGCATAGTCTGATCCTTTACCACTCATTGCAGTTACAGCAACACTTTGAAGAGTTTCCTTATCATCAGCATCAATAGCAATTTCATTTAATATTTCTACAGCTTTAGCAGTTGCGTTTCTAAATCCTTTTACAACAACAGAAGTTGCAATTCCATCTTCTAATAATTCTTCAGCTTTAGCTAATAATTCACCAGCAATAACAACAACAGAAGTAGTTCCATCTCCAACAATTTCTTCTTGTTTTTTAGCTGTTTCCACAAGCATACGTGCAGCCGGTTGTGCAATATCCATTTCTCTCATGATAGTTGCACCGTCATTTGTAATAGTGATATCACCCATACCACTAACAAGCATTTTGTCCATTCCTTTAGGACCGAGTGTGGTTCTTACAATGCCTGCTAATACTTTAGCAGCAGTAATGTTCATTCTTAAAGCATCTCTTTTAGAATATCTTTCAGTCCCTTCAGGAAGAATAAATATTGGTTGATTTGCCATATATTTTCACCTTTAAAATTAATTTATAATAATCGTATATAACCATTATACATTAATAATATTGATTTGTGGTAATATAAAAAGATTACCTTATCAAGGAAAATTAACTAAAAAAATTTTCAAATTATAAAAAAAGAAAAAATGTACTTTTTCAAGCACATAACTATATTATGAGAGAAACTTCAATCATGCTAGTGACAAAAAGCAATCAGTGAGAATTGAAATAATTTAATCCATTTAAAATAATATCCAAAGGATTTCCTGTACCAATAATAGGTAAACTAAAAGGACCGCCCACACTAATGGCAGATAAAGGAATATTCAAAGAAGAATTGAAAGGACCATCAGAACCTACAATAGGTAAACTAAAAGGACCATTCACATTAGCAGCAGCAAAAGGAATATTCAAAGGAATATTGGAAGGACCATCAGAACCTACAATAGGTAAACTAAAAGGACCATTCACACTAGCAGCAGCAAAAGGAATATTTACATAACCATCAAAAGGAACATTAGAAACATCATCAAGAAAAATAAAAGAGTTGTCTACAGTAATAGCGGCAAAAGGAAGATACAAAGGAACATTAAAATGGCCATCCATACTAGCAACAGTGAAAGGAGCTTCCACAATATGATCTGCATCAGAAAATGCAGAAACAGTACCCATAGCAATTAAGGCAATTGAAATTATCAATAAAGTTGCAATTTTATTCATTTTATCCCTTCTAAAAAATATCATATTTAAAAATTAATTAAATGACATTTTACTAATTAGAGTATATACAAAGCACAATATATAAATATTTTCGAATGTAAGTGCTTACTTTCACTTTAAAAAATAGTATAAAAAATAATAAATAGATTAAACTAAAAATAAAAGCCATACAAATATATTTACATGGGGACAACAGATTAGTAATTAAATTTTAAATGATAAATTACATATAATAATATATATGTATCAAAAAGTCATTGAAGATATAAGAAGAAATCTCGGTGAAAACAAAGATTTGAATCGTAAATATTTAATATCCCAAATAGAAATTTATAAAACTCACGAATATTCAACAGAAATAATTAAAGAAATTTCCAGAATGATTTGGGAATGTTTAACTCCTGAAGAACAGGAAGAATTTGCAAGAATTGTTGAAGAAGAAAATCCTATTAAGGAAACATTAATTGAAGCCGAATTTTATATCCAGAACAATGACTACAAAACCGCTTTAGAAAAACTAGACTCTTTTTTAAAAACACACCCAAAACTATATGAAAATGATAAGGTCAATGAATATCACAGTTTTTCCAATCCTTTAGAGGAATTAATATTCAATGAATTTATAGGCTGTGAAAAGGAACTCAGATACATTCCAGAAAGCCAGCCATTAGAAGATCTCTATTATGCTTATGGATTTCTCCTAAGAGATGCTTCAAGATTGGAAGAAGCGGAAATAGCATTGAAAGAAGCCCATAAATTAAATCCTGTTTCAACAAAAATAATACTGGAATTATGTGATATTTATAAAATGAGAGCACCTACATTCAATAAGTTTTATTTTTATACCATGGATGCTCTTAAATATGCGTATTCGGGATATGAACTTGCCAGATGTTATAGGAATTTGGGATTTTATTATTACGAGGAAAATAACAATGAATTAACTCTGGCATGCTATAAACATAGCTTAAAATATGAAAATGATTACTTTACAAAAGAAAGAATCAAACAGCTCGAAAGCAATTATAATATTATATTAAGTGAAGAGGATTGTGAAAAAATATTACAAAGCAAACATATTAAATTGGAACCTGATCCTTTTATTATTGAGAATTTAGAGCGATTAGCTATTGAATATGAAAATGACAATTTATATAATCAATCTTTATTCTTTTATAGACTATTATATTCCATTAAAAAAGAAGAAAAAATTTTTAATAAAATAAAAGAACTGGATTTTAAAACCCGACGAAACAAAAGAAAAATTTAATTATATAATATTATTATAATAATTATATAGGTGATTTTAAATGTGTTCTAGTGGTGGGCCAATGGCCGATATTGACTTAAACAAATTGAAAACAAAAAGATATAGATGTTTAGACTGTGGAAATGAATTTAAAGGACTTGGTAAGAAAGTTGTTTGTCCATCTTGCCAAAGTGACAACGTAGAAGCTAAAGAATAAATAAATATTTATTCTTCTTTTTTTATTTTTTGGATTAAAATGAATATTGATTTTGGTTATGATGAAATATTATTCCTTGAGGGAGAAAGTGGCATTGTTGGCGTTACAAGAATAGAACAGGAAAACAAAATGCTATTCATAGCAACCCAAGACAATGAAGAAATAGTTCAATTCCTTGAAAAGGATGACATTATCGCAGTGTCCAATTTCAGAAAAGACAAGAGAGCTATTAGAGCACAGGCATATTTAACCCGTGAAGAAGATTCACCAATTGTTATTTTGAATAAAAATCACCCCTCAACTAAAAGATTAGCCCAGGTATTATCTGTCGGCGAAAAAGTAAACTTAAACTGTAATATTACACCAGGAACACACCCAGAACAAGATGTATTATGTTCTTGCGATTCATTATCTGGATTATCAATTACTAAAACATCAACTGGCGTGAAATTGAATAGAAATCACGACGAATACACTATTGAAAGGTTTTAATATGAATGACTTTACATGGATTTATACATTTTTAGGCCAATTATTAGTTTTAATAGCTATCCTAATTGTTATCTTATTTATTATAGCCTTAATTTTTGGAAGAATGTTTCTTAAAAGAGGCATTGTAATCTTTCCAAAAGCTATTTTATTTATAATTGATACTCTATACTCACCATTTAAGTCAATAGCTAAACTTTTAAAACTTGATGACCATCTAATTGACAATATGAGTATTGAAATAAGAAATGACCTTAACAAGAAAAAGTTTAAAGAAATACCTGCCAGCAATACATTAATTTTTCTGCCACACTGTTTAAGACACAGGGACTGTCCTGCAACACTTCAAAAAGATGGCGTTAACTGTACCTGCTGCGGATTATGTTCTATTGGTGTTATTAAAAAGAAAGCACAACCTTTAGGATATAAATTATATATTGTACCGGGTTCCAGTTTCGTTAAAAAAATAGTAATGGAAAATAAGTTTAAAGCAGTAATCGGAGTTGCATGTCATGAAGATTTAAATCAGATGATGATGTTGCTTTCTGATTTTTGTCCGCAAGGAGTTTTGCTTACAAAAACAGGATGTTATGAAACAAAAGTTAATGTTAGTGAAGTATTAAAATTAATAGATTCTAAAAATTATCATAATACTTCATAAATTCCAATGATTCTTCTGTTTGGTCAAATTCTTCAATAAATGCTTTTAAATCATTTATAAACTCTTTTTTTCTTTCATTTAAATCTTCAATTTTAGAATAATCTTTTTTTACTGCAATATTCATTATAATATCATCAGTTTCCAAATTAATTTCCGGCAAAAGTAACTTATCAACATCCATAATTTAACCTCTTCCAAGTTCTTGATGGGCTCTAGCCAAATGTCCAGCTGCAAGTGCACCAACCAAAGATAATTCACCTGCAAGAACAGTACTAGCAACAATTTCAGCAAATTCACGAGCTTTACCTGAGCCGGCAACACCTAAAATATTTAGTCCTTCATTAGCAACTTCAAGACTTGTTCCTCCACCTACAGTTGCAACAGGCAAATCAGGTAAGTTAACTGAGAAATATAAATCACCGTCACGGGCTTCAGCAGTTGTAATACCAAGTGACCCCTCAACAACATGAGCCGCATCCTGACCAGTAGCCAAAAATATAGCTGCAACCATATTTGCATAATGAGCATTATAAGCCAAACCGCCACTAACCGCAGAACCGATTAAATTTTTAGCAATATTTACTTCTTCCATTGCTTCGGCAGTAGTTTTTAACTTTTTATTAACGATATCCTTAGGAATTAAAATATCTGCAACAACGCTTTTACCTCTGCCTTCAACAATGTTAATTGCTGATGGTTTCTTATCAACACATGCATTACCGCTTAAAGCAATATGGCGGGCAGTAGTTTCACTGGCCAATTTATCCAAAATCTTTTCTGATGCAATAGTAACCATATTCATACCCATACTATCTCCGGTTGAGAAGACAAAACGAGGATAAACATAAGAACCAGCAATTAATATAGGATCAATCTTTAAAAGTTTCCCATGTGAAGTTGTACTTTCAGCAATTTCTTTTAATTCATCAAAATTATCGATAAACCATTGTTTAATTTCCATAGATTGCTTAGCATTTTCAGTTTTAATAACTGGTGCACGCGTCATAATATCTGATAAAACATGAGCATTAACACCACCTGAAGCAGTTATTGTAGAAGCTCCCCGATTAATTGAAGCCACAAGTGCCCCTTCAGATGTTGCAAGAGGAACAAATACTTCACGATTACAGTTATCTCCATTTATTTTTAAAGGACCTGCAATACCCATAGGCAATTGCAAAACCCCAATAGAATTTTCAATATTTCTGGCTGAAGCTCTTTCCATATCCAGAGTATAATTAGAAATATTATTTAAATTAATAGAATATTTTTTTTCTAAAAATTCTCGCCTAATATCTGTAGCTTCTTTAGCTGAAACCTCTTTATCAACCTGATAAAGTTTCATTTCACCATTCAATAATTTATCAATAATTTCTGAGTGATTCATTTTTAAATTTCCTTTTTAAGTAATTTAACAACTTCGGATGGCATTTTAGCTACTTCAACACCAGCATTATTTAAAGCTTCGGTTTTACTAGCTACAGTACCACTATTACCTTGAATAATAGCTCCTGCATGACCCATCCTTTTTCCAGGAGGTGCAGTTCTTCCTGCGATGTATGATACAACAGGTTTTGTCATTTCATCCTTAATGAATTCAGCAGCTTTTTCTTCAGCATTACCACCGATTTCACCAATTAAGACAATTGCTTCAGTATCATCATCTGCTTCAAATCTTTTTAAAACATCAATATAATTAGTACCGATAACAGGGTCTCCACCAATTCCAACACAGGTACTTTGACCAATTCCTGCACGGGTAAGCTCACTAGCTATTTCATAAGTTAAAGTACCGCTTCTGGAAATTACACCAACGTTACCTTCATCAAAAATATGGGTTGGCATAATACCTAACTTTCCAACACCTGGAGAAATAACACCAGGAGTATTAGGTCCAATAACAGTTGTATCCATCTGATTTGCGTATGCCATAATATCCATTGAATCATGAACCGGAATATGTTCAGATATAATTATAACCATATCCAAATATCTGATTGATTCAAATGCCGCATCTTTAGCAAATTTTGCAGGAACAAAAATTATTGAAGAATTGACATCAGTTTCTTCAACAGCTTCACCAATAGAATTGAAAATTGGTACACCTAAAAAGTCCTGACCACCTTTTCCAGGAGTTACACCTGCTTCAATACATGTATCATAATTTAACATTTGTTCTGTATGGAAGGAACCTTGTTTTCCAGTAATTCCTTGCACCAAACACTTTGTATTTTTGTCTAAAAAAATCATATCATAACACCTTAATTAACGTAAAATTCTTGTTTTATTTTGAAATGGAACAGCTAAATCAATGACATTACCATTCATAAATGCAGTAGCAGAAAAAATTACGCTACCTGGCAATACATTACAATTAGTTCCTCTTTCAACCAAATAAGTATTTTTATTTCCAAGTGCTGCTCCAATCATCGCACTTGCTATTACACCAACAGATTCTATATTTTCAACTGTGGCAACTACAACAGGATCATCCGTTTCAGAAGAAACATATCCCACACCAGGTATTTTTCTAGCTTTAGCTTCAATTAAATCTGATATGTCTGTTAAATTATCCATACCTTTAGCAGCCTTAATAGCTGAATTTGCAACATTTTCTACAAAAGGTTCTCCACCATAAGTATCAAAACCTAAAACAATTGCATCAGGATAATATCCCGGACGAATCTTAGCTTCCGCATAAGATATTCCTTCGCCAGCCTCAGATTCATTATCTGAAATTCCTGATAAATCTCCAAAGTTTTCAGCACAGTCCTTTAAAATATTAACGATACCTTCATTAATATCCTCAAGCAAATCATCTTCAACAAAAGCACTGACAACAACATCATCACCAGTGACATTAGTCAAAGCTGCATGACTAGCACCTAATTCAATAAGCCTATAGAGATTTTTTTCTATATTATCAGTTAATGTAGTACTACAGGAAACATCATTTTTAGAAATATCGGCCCCTATAGAAGTAACTTTCAAAATAACACCTTTAATATTTAATTAGAAAAATATAATAAAATAATAAAATTTTATCTGTTTTATTATTATGTTAGTTAATTTATATAAATATTAAGAAAAAAATAACTTTTTATAAAATATTTAAGGAATAATGAATAATATATAAATTGAGGTGAATTAAATTTTAACAAATGTATTTTTATTATTTTTACAGGGATTGCGTGAAGCCTCAGGAGGCTTTTTTGACCAATTTTTCATGAGCTGTACAGAATTTGGAAATATACATATAATCCTATTTTTAGTAGGAATACTATATTGGGCGTATGACAAGAAATTTGGAGAATACCTGTTGGTATCTTTTGCATTTTCACGTCTTTTAAATAGTTTTATTAAACTTACAGCATGTGTATATCGTCCTTGGATTGAAGATCCTAAAATTCATCCTTACGAAGGAGCTTTAAAAGATGCGACTGGATATTCACTTCCTAGTGGACATTCAACATCTTCTGGAATATTGTTCCTGGGAACATTTCTTAAAGGAAATTTCACAAAAGGATTTAAAATTTTTTCAATAATATGTTTATTGCTAATCTGTTTTTCCCGCTGTTATCTGGGAGTTCACAGTTTACTGGATATTGTTGTCGGTTTAGTAATTGCCTTTGCATCATTATGGATTGTTGGAAAATTATTTGATAAACTAGATGATAACCCTAATTTTGACTTAGTTTTATTAGGTGCAGGAATAGTATTTTCTATCTTGCTTATAGCATATGCTACATTCAAATCATATCCAATGGATTATAATGCTGCAGGTAAATTAATTGTTGAACCTGCAAAAATGGCTCTTGAAGCATATAAAGATGTAGGATTTTGTATGGGTATATTAATATCATGGGTAATTGAAAGAAGGTTCATTAATTTTTCCTGTGAAGGACCTATTGAACGTAGATTTTTAAGAATTGGCGGAGCTTATATTGGATATATGATTATTATGAACATTTTATATCCATTAATAAAAAGCAGTTTCAATCCACAAATTTCAAACCTTTTAAATTTCTTCATCTTCCCGTTCTTTGTGATATTAATTGTACCGGCAATAATCAAATTCTTCCAAAATCGAAGCAAAGATGTTTATGAGGATACCTCATGAACATTATTTAATTTTTTTTTCTCTTTTGAGGGTGGGACACGATCTCACTAATTTTTAAAATTTTTTTACTTATTTTTCCTTTAATTTTATATACTATGAAGTACAATCTATTATTATAGATATTAAACTTTATGGTTGTTTTATTTATGGTTTTAAGAGATGATACTA
>NZ_JAZRJY010000149.1:0-21427 GCF_045646045.1 Methanobrevibacter sp.
CTATTTTTAAACAGAATTAAAAATGCACAACTAATTCTCATCAAAAAATTTCAAATCAACAAAGTTTTTGAAAGAGTCTAATGTTTTATTCATTGATTATTCAAAGATTATTCAATGGAGAATGATAATCCATCTAAAATAAAAATATGTAATTTAATTCTTAATTTCAATTATATATGCCATTAATGACAATATTGTTAATTAGGCACAAAAAAGGAAAAGGTTCTGGTGGAGGATCATTCCTCCACTAATTCGTGAAAAAATTTTTGGTGGCTCGTTTAAATTTGAATTATTTAGTGAATTTTATTGTATTGCATTATTTCTTTTTGTGCTGTTTAATACACTTATTTTTTATAATATTATTAATTTTTGTCTAAAATTCTAATTTTTGTTATAATCTAATGCTTTTGAACGATATCACAAAAATTATTTGTATTAGATTTGATATAGAATATATCTGAGAGAGAGTTAAAAAACACATGATATATTGGTATAATTACTTAAATATTTGTTTAGATAAACTAGTAAAACATGAAAAGTGAAGACATACTGATTGAACTGAATAAAATAATGTTAAATAATATTGTAACGAAAAATGATTTGATGGTTATTTTAAAAAAATATGCACGTAACATTTCTCCTTATGACCTGATGCTGGCTTCAGCAAGAATGAGAGAAGATGGAAAATATGTCCAATCACAATACAGAGAAAAATACTTGGAAATTTATATAAAATATTTTATTATGCGCATGAAAGAAGTGGCAGACAATAATGAAGATATGGTTGAAAAAATAGATTTAAATAAACTAGATGAATCATTGCCATTACTTAAAAACACTTTTGAAAATGAAAAATTGAGCGATGATATAGATGACAAATTTCCATTAATTTATGTAATAACTTCACTTTACACCACATTTATTTTAGAAGAACCAATTCATCCCGTAGGAAGTGAATTTCCTGGTAATTTAAAAGTAACTAAGGAAAATAATACCTTTTATTGTCCAGTTAAAGACAATCAAAAAGATAATCCTAATGCAATATGCCATTTATGTCTGGCTGAACAAACACCAAATATTTAATAATAACATGATACTAACAATATAATATGGTAAAAATAAATAAACATCACATTTTTATTATATTTGTAATATTAGTTCTAGCTGGAGTAATGGGTACAGCCGTTGCATATACTGGAACTGGTTTTTCACACGATAAATCAGTATCTGATTATTCATCACTATCACTACAGGATATTTTAAGCAAATACAGCGATACAGACTGTAAAAAAGAAGTTAGTGGTATATGTACAAAGGTATCTGACGGAGACACCATTACCGTGGAAGGAGTAGGAAAGGTCCGTTTAGTTGGAGTTAATACACCGGAAAAAGGAGTTGCAGGAGCAGATACGTCAAAATATCTTGTTGAAAAATTATGCTTGAATAGAGAAGTTAGCCTTGACATTGATAATTCAAAACACACAGACAAATATGGAAGGACCCTGGCTGTTGTAATAGTTGACGGAAAGAATTTAAATGAAATACTTTTAAAAGAAGGGCTTGCAGAAATAATGTATATACCGCCAAGCGAATTCTATCCGTTTAATTGGGCAGGAGATAATACCCATGTATCAAGCGGCACATCTACAAGTTCAGACACATCATCCGATTCATCAAGTGCTTCTGGAACATACATTGGAAATTCAAATTCACATAAATTCCATGTCCCAACATGTAAATCTGTTGGAAAAATGTCTGAAAAAAATAAGGTAACATTTACATCAAGAAATGAAGCAATTAATCAAGGATATCAACCGTGCAAGAATTGTAATCCATAAAAAAAATAAAAAAGGATTTTAATATTCATAAAATCCTTTTCCAGCATTAATACCTGTTTCACCTTTATCTATTTTTTCTTTTAGTTTAGCTGCAATCTTTGCATGAACGGAGTCTGGGTTTTTAGCCTCAGGATTCATGATTACAATATTATATGCAGTTACCAAACCGACAACATCCAAAATACGGAAAGGTCCATTTGGCGCTCCTGTTGCTATTGTCCATGTTTTATCAATAGTTTCCGGATCGGCAACATCCAATGCATATAACATCTCAGCAGCAGATAAAAACGGAACAAGCATTGAGTTTAAAATATAACCCGGCTGTTCCTTTTTAAGTTTTAATGGTACCATATTAATATCTTCTGCAAACTGAACAACTTCATCATAATACTTTTGTTCTGTTCCAGGATGACCCATTACTTCAGCAGTGTTATTCATCCAAATATTGTTTGCAAAATGAAGTGCTAAGTATTTTTCAGGTCTTCCAGTATATTCAGCAAAAGTAGATGGCAGTAATGTAGAAGAATTGGTTACGACAATAGTTTTTTCAGGCAGATATTTAGCTAATTCTTGATAAAATGCAATTTTTTGTTCAGGATCTTCTGCAATAGCTTCAACTACCAAATCAGCATCCTGAGCAGCTTCTTCATAACTAGTTGTTAAAGTTAAGTTATCATATGCTTTTTTAGCATCTTCGATTAATGCATCAATTTCTTCATCTGAAATATCTGGAGATTTAGCAAGACCCGCGCAGTATTGGCTTTTATCAGTTTTAAAAGCTTCTAAAGTTTGGACATAAATATTTCTAAATCTTTCTAATTTTGGTTTAGCTCTTTCGATAGATCCTTCACTTCTAAGCCATATCGTTACATCAAAGCCACAATATGAAGATTGAAGTGCAATTTGACTACCTAAAACTCCACCACCTGCAACAACAACTTTCTTAATACTCATATAATTCACCTTTTATATCTGTATGAAATAATCTTATTTAAAAAATATATAAATTTATATAAGAAATTGGCATTGAAAGTACAAAACGACATTAAAAAATTCAAAAAAATAATAACGAATAATAAAATATATAAGCATATAAGATTAAAATAAAGATAATAAATTATAAACTATAATGGAGGTACATTAAAATGGCAGATAAAAAATCACCTGCAGACGGATGGCCAGTAATTAGTGGAGATTATATTGTAGGGGACCCAGAAAGTCCTGTTGCAGTAACAACTCTTGCTTCACATATTGAAGCTGATTTAAATGGTGCAGCAATTGCAGGTCCATGTAAAACTGAAAATTTAGGAATTGAAAAGGTTGTAGCAAATATTATATCAAATCCAAATATAAGATTTTTAATATTGGCTGGAGCAGAAGTACAAGGCCACATTACGGGCCAAAGTTTCAAAGCTCTGCACGAAAATGGAGCAGATCCTGACAAGAAAAAAATTATCGGAGCTACTGGTGCTATACCATTTGTTGAAAATGTTCCTCTTGAAGGTATTGAAAGATTCCAACAACAATTAGAAATTGTTGATTTAATCGATACTGAAGATATTGGAACAATACAAGCAAAAATTAATGAATGTGTAGAAAAAGATCCTGGTGCATTAGAATCTGAACCAATTGTAATGGAAATTGATGAAGAAAACAAAAAATTAGTTATTATACCAAAGAAAAAAGAAAAAGAAGAAATTGAAGCCTGAATAATGGATTATAACTAATATAATCCAATTTTATTTTTTTAAGAATTCGTAATCGCATTATAAGTATCTATCACCAATATAATAATTTTTTAAATCAGCGATAATGAAAAAATCTAATCAAAAAAAAGGAAAAAAAGGAAAAAAAGAAAAGAGTTAAGCTTTTCTTTGAATTGTAGCTATTGCACTTTGTGCACCTGATTTTACATAACCGCTTTCATCATCAAGTAATTTTTCAAGTGCAGGAATAGCCCTTTCATCATTCAAGTTACCTAAAGCCCATGCAGCTGCTCCTCTGACTCTCCAATCAGGGTCGTCTAATACAGCAATTAAAGGTTCTACTGCAGCAGGACCCATACGGCTTAATGAAGTTGAAGCTTCTCTTCTAACTAATTTGTTATTATCCTTTAAAGTTGAAATTAATGGTTCAATAGCTCTTTCATCATTTATTGCACCTAAAAGTTGTGCAGCATGCAAACGAATATTTTTCTTTCTACTAGATAAAGCTTCAATTAAAGGTTCTACAGCTTCTTCACCTTTTAATTCTAATGCACCAACTGCATCTTCAACAACAAAATCATCTTTATCATTTAATTTTTCAATTAATTCATCTATTTCAGACATATGCATCCCTCAAATATAGCAATTATTAAATAAATATATCTTTATATTTATATGTATAAAAGTATTTTGATAATATGCGAACAAAAAAAGTGAAATAATGTATAATATTGCGATAATAGGTGGAGACGGTATTGGAAATGAAGTAATGGAATCAGCCGAATATTTATTAGATAAATTAGATTTAAATTTTAATTTTAAATACGGTGAAGCAGGTTTTGATTGTTTTAATAAAAACGGGACAACATTACCTGAAGAAACAATTAAAATTGCAAAGTCCAGTGATGCAACACTGTTTGGCGCTTCAACTTCAACACCAGGCCAACCAAGCCCAATAATTAATTTAAGAAAAGAACTCAATGTATATGCAAATTTAAGGCCAATCAGATCATATAAAGGAATTAAATCAATTGCTGAAGATATTGATTTTATAATAGTACGTGAAAATACAGAAGGATTATACAGTCAAAATGAGTATGGGGATGAGGATAAAGTAATTGCCGAACGTGTAATTACAAGAAAAGCTAGTGAAAAAATCTGTGAAATTGCTTTTAAATTAGCTAAAAGAAGAAAAAAACTAAACAAAGTGACTTGTGTCCATAAAAGTAATGTATTGAAAAAAACCGATGGCGTTTTTAAAGAATCCTTTTATAAAGTAGCTGAAAATTATCCGAAAATTAATACTGAAGACTTTTATGTTGATGCAACGGCAATGTATCTAATTACAAATCCACTAAATTTTGACGTTATTGTATCAACCAATTTATTTGGAGATATTCTCTCTGATGAAAGTGCAGGTTTAGTTGGAGGATTAGGCCTTGCACCATCAGGAAATATTGGAGATGAAAATGGATTATTTGAACCTGTTCATGGTTCAGCACCAGACATTGCAGGCAAAGGTATTGCAAATCCATGTTCAATGATATTATCAACTGCAATGATGCTGGATTACATTGGAGAAAAGGAAATAGCTCACAAAATAAATAAAGCTGTTGAAAATGTTGTTTGCAGAGGTAAAATATTAACTCCTGATTTAGGAGGTACTGCTAAAACAAAAGAAATGACAGAAGCAATTGTTCATGAGGTGATTTAATGCTAAATATTACTACATTTTTAGATGCAAATTCAAAAAGATTAGATAAAAAAGTATTATACAACCCAAAAAGCGGTGAAAAATATTCCTCTGGAGAAATATTATCAATAGTTTCCGAAATTGGACGCAACATACATGATCTAGGAATAGATAAAGGAGATAGAGTTTTAATCTATTTAAATAATTCTTGCGAATACTTATTTTCACTTTTCGCAATATGGAGAATAGGAGCAATAGCAATTCCAACAAATAGAGTCTTTACTGCTTCCGAATTGGAATATATTGCAAATGACTCACAGGCTAAATTATTAATTACCGATGATGAAGCCCGTGATTTAATTAATATCAACACATATATTCCCCATAATATAAATGAATATAAAAACTGTGAAGTTTTAGATGCCTACGATACAGATTGGGATGATTTATGTCAACTACAATACACATCAGGTACAACAGGTAAACCAAAAGGGGCAATGCTAACTCATGGAAACTATTTTACTGCAATACATAATGAATGTGATGTATTAACATTAAAACAAGACGACATCTTTTTAGGAATTTATCCTATGGCACATGTCGGCCTTTCATGGGCAATAGCAGCACTTAGAGCAGCAGCATACTATATTTTAATAGAACAGTTTGATTTAGATGAATATCTGGAATTGTGTGAAAATGAAAAAGTAACTGTATTAACCGGAATGCCACCAGTAATTCATTCCCTTACAACCATGGACAAAACAAAAGAATTGAAAACTGTCCGTGAAATGATAAGCGGAGGCGGACCCTTACATAAAGAAATATGGAAAGAATTCCATAAAACTTACCAAATTCCAATTATTAATGCATATGGATTATCAGAATCAATAGTTATCGGAACAGGAACTGTTATTAGACCAGAAGATTATCGTGAAGCAGATAGATTTGAAAGTGTGGGTCATCCAGTATGTTTTTCAGAAGTAAAAATTGTTGATGAAAATAATCCCTCAAAAAAATTAGACAAATATGAACAAGGAGAAATTGCTTTAAGAGGACCTGCAATCGCAAAAGGTTACTGGAGAAGAGAAAAACAAACTATCGAGTCATTTTTAGATGACGGATGGTTTTTAACAGGAGATATCGGATACTTAGATGATGATAACAGATTGTTTATTACTGACCGTAAAAAAGACATGATTGTAATGAGCGGATGGAAAATCTATCCAACAGAAGTTGAAGAGACATTGATAAAATATCCGAAACTAAAAGAAATAGCAATATTCAGTATTGGTGACCGCCACAGGGGAGAGATACCTGTAGCTGCAGTTGTCTGGAACGATGAGGCAGATCATGAAGGATTAATTAAATATGCCCGTGAAAACTTATCCCGTTATAAAGTTCCACGTAAAATCTATGATTTAGATGAACTCCCAAGAGTAAACGGTTGGAAATTACTTAGACGAGAATTAAGAAGGACATTTAATGAATGAAAAGTTAGAAATGAATCTAACTTTAAATTCATTTTTTGTTGTATTAACTTAGTATATATCATTTAAAGATTAACAACAAAATTCTCAGCCATGACCAGAAGGCAAAACTTATCCAAGTAAAATCAAGAAAAAACTTATTTTTTGATGGTTTAAAAATATAATACAACATTTAAATTAATGATTTTATACAGATAATAAAACCTTCAATTTAATATTTAATTTAAAGATATTTAAGTTAGATAGAAATTAATCTAGAAAAAATAAGATAAAAGAGGAAAAATATCCTCACGAATAAAAAATCTATTTCGAAATCATAGTTCCAATACCATTTGTGGTGAATATTTCAAGTAAAATAGAATGTTTTTTACGTCCATCAATAATGTGGCAAGATTTTACACCCTTTTCAACAGCATTGACACAAGTTTCTATTTTTGGAATCATTCCTCCAGTTATAATTCCCTCTTCAATTAACTGAGGAACTTCACTTATTCTGATTTTTTGAATTAATGATGAAGGGTCATTAGGGTCTCTTAAAACACCAGGAACATCTGTTAAAATAATTAATTTTTCAGCTTTAACAGCACTTGCAACTTCACCTGCAGCAGTATCTGCATTTAAATTAAGGCTTGATCCATCTTTAGCAGCACCTATTGGAGATATTACTGGAATATAATTATTATCAACAAACATTTTAAGTAAATTGTGATTAACACATTCTATTTCTCCAACTAAACCTAAGTCAATTTCCTCATCTGAACCCTCAATTTTTTTTGCACCTTGTTTATGAGCAAGAATTAAGCTGGAATCCTTACCAGATAAACTGATTCCATCACCATCATGCTTAATTAATTCAGAAACAATATCGGAACTTATTTTACCTGCAAGAACCATTTCAATAATTTCCATTGTTTCTTCATCAGTAACTCTTAGACCTTGGATAAATTCAGGATTTTTTCCTAATTTTTCCATTGAACGGGAGATTTCAGGACCTCCACCATGAACAATAATCGGTTTCATACCTACATATTTAAGCAAAACAGTATCACGAGCTGTAGAAGACATGGATTCCTTATCTATCATTGCATGTCCGCCATACTTAATTAAAATTTTTTTATCATGAAACTTTTTTATATAGGGTAAAGCTTCAATTAAAACATCAATATCTTTCATGTTATCACTACATCTAATATTTGATTTAATTATTAATAAATATTTCAGTTTTTTATATCATAATTAATATAATTAAAAAAAATATCCTAAAAAAACTGAAACAAATAATTATGTCAGCACAAATTTGTAAAAAAAGATAAAATGGGAGTTAAACATCCCTATAATCCGTATTTGAATTTAAATCTGTACTCTTGGTTAACAATTTCCATTCCTTCAAATGAACCGTTTAAAATATCTGCAACTTTTTGTAAGTCTTCAGCAGTAATTTGATTGCCGTTAGCAACTGGTGAGAAAAAGGTAATTTTATCATCAGTTATTAAGTAATTTAAAAGTTTTGTGTCATCTTTTTGATATTTTTCAACGATAGCTAAAATTTTTTCTTCTACATCTTTATCAAGGTTCGCCATAATACCACCTTAATTTTAAGTTAACTTCCAACTATTTAAATTTTTTGTATTTAAAAAGTAACCCGTTAAAAAGCACCACAGAATTAATGGATAAACTGATAATCTCTCAAATAGAGGCATGAATTGATTCCCCATAATGAAAAACATTATCCAAAAAGCTATTAAACCGATAATCCCTAAAATTAAAGTAATTTTTTGATAAATTTCAAATTCATTCATAGATCTGGAGATTAAAACAAGTAATATATTTCCACCTAAAATCGCCATTATCGCACCTATTGTATGATAACCAGAAGTTAATGGGTTTCCGCCATGAATCAAACCAACTATAATGACTCCCAGTGCCGAAATTAATGTTAAAATATAAAAAGCCGACTTATGTTTTATTATAAAATCTTTAAACTTATAAAAATTACCAAAACATAATGTCAAACCGCTTAAAATAAAAGCAGAATTCATTAACCAGAATAATGGAGAATTTCCGTTTGGAATTCCAAGTTCGGAAATGGTGTGGAACAAATAAGTATCAATTAATGGAGCATTGAAAAAAGTTGCAGAAATAGCTTCGCCAATTAGATAGAATAAACTACCAATCAAAAAAACAGTTCCAGCAACTTTAGCTTTCATTATTTAAACCCCGAATTTTTTATTGAAGTATTTTTCTCTCAAATCAAAGTTTAATTCATCCAAATCTTCACCAGCAAGTGCTTTTTGTAAGATTTTATAAGAAGTCTTTTTAGGTACTGTTATGTTTGTAACATGAGATTTGGACCATATTTTATCAAATCTTTTCTTTAAGCTACCGAAATTAAATTTCTCTAAAACATTTTTTAAATTGATTATATTAGCAGTATTAATAATATCATAATTCGCATAAGTTTTTGCATCCATTACAATTGGATTTAAACCCAATATAAATCTTTGTAAATCATAATCCAAGAAGGTTTCATAATCCCCATCATATGCATAAACATGAGCTTTTGCAGACAGCGCATCAATAAATACTAAAAATTGATTGGAAACTAATGCTCTTGAAATAATTTCATCACAGAAATTTAAAGCAGTTTGAACATTATCTTCACTTGATGATGCAACATAAGTTTCATAATCTTCAAATCTGAATGCAACAAGTGCAAACATGTATAAATCAATCCATTCATTCTCTTTAATGAATTCTTTTGCCTTGTCAGTTAATTCATAACTATTGGAATTTCCACCTAAAACCGGCAATAACCTTTCAACAAGCTCTTGTTTTTTTCCAGATACTTTTAAACCATTTTCCTTAAGTAATTCTTTTAATTGTGCAACAGTATATTTTTTAGATAGTGATTCTGCAGTAACAGTTTCACCATCACCTTCAAGATATCCGTTTTCAACAAGATATTCAATACAGGCATCTGCTGAAGGAAAAGTACCGAAATTACCTTCTTTTAAAATATCTTCAAGTTCATAACCGCTATTTAAAAAATTTAAAACATTAAAAATTTCTAATTTTTGTTCACTCACTTAAACACCTTTTCACTTTAAGTAATATAAATTATATCTTTTTTTGTTAATATTAATACTTTCTTTGATTGAATTGGATTTTGAACGAATTAATATCTTGGAAATAATAATTTTAAAATTAGTCTCCCATCCAAAATTTAAAAATCAGGCATGACTTTTTTTACAGCCTAGATTTATACATTAATTTTTAAATTACCTCATAAAAATAATTTACCATCAAATTATAATATTTATATGGGCTAATTTTTTTGAATAACAATAGAATATTGTATGAATTTATACTATACTAATTTATAAACCTTAAAATTAAATATTACTAATTATGAAATCATTAATTCAAAAAAGGTGATATATAATGTATGAAAAAGATCATGATGAAATGGCATATGACCTAATAGAAACTATATTTGGTGACTTTAGAGAAATTGATGGAAAAGCATCTGACGAAATACAGTCAATATCTAAAAAACATGAAATCGAAGCAGACATATACAAAACAAAAAATAATGAGCTAATATCTTACGGATTGACAAATGAAGATTTTGGAAATAATGAACTTAAAAAATATAAAGAATATGGAGAAGAACTATATGAAAAAAGTGGAAAAGAAGTCTGTATTTACATTTTAGGCTTACCACATATAAAATTTAATGCAACCAATGACTTTGAAACACCTGCAAAAATAAAAATAAATATTTCATTAATGGAATACAACAGCACTTATGAAACTTTAAGACACATTAAAAGTCTAGTTGAAAACAGACAAAAATTGGATAGCGATGATTTATTCGCTTTAAAAATGATACCAACAATGGGTCCACCAGAAGATAAAAGATTTTTACGAATTGAATGTTTAAAATTATGGAAAACAATAGTTAACAAAAGGTTGATAAAATGAATGATGAAAATATAAGTTTAATAAGAAAAGCATTTAAAGACAATAGGGAAATAATTGAAGAAACTCCAGAAGAAATAAGAAAAGTAAAAGAAGGCATTTATCCTGGAGGATATGTGTATACAACAGCAGATGATGAATTTATTGATTTAGAGATTCAAACTAGAGACTATGATATTGAAGATCATGTCAATTACATTGAATTCGCAGAAGCTCTCTATGAAAAACATGGACAAAAAGTAAATGTATATGTTTACTGTGCGCCATCAATTAAAATAAACATACAATTATACGAAATAATGTCCGATGCTGACTTTAAAATTAGACTGGCACAGGTTCAAAAGGACTCTGTGATAAACAGAATGAAATCAAAGATAAAAAGATAAATGTGAAAAAAATCATGCTAGAATGGGGATGGTTTAATTTTTGGTGCGTGTTTGCCCGTTTTAAAACAAAGGAGTTTATTATGAGAAATGAACAAATAAGAAACTATTATTCCTTCTAACATGATTTTTCGTGTTTTAGGTGAAATATGAATAGACAAAAACAACTTAAATTTTTTTTACCACCACCTTTAAAATAATATACTCGACAACAAAGTTACATCTTTAATAATATATTGTGTATAACTTGTTTATAAAGTTTTGCCATGAAGGCGAAAAATTACATAAAAAATAAAAGTTATATTATCTTTAAAATATTCAAATAACATAGTTAAATTGCTTTAAAATAAAACTTACTAATTTATAATCTATTAAATATAAAATAACTAATAGAAATCAATTTAAAAGAGGTTAAAATAAAATGAAGAAAGAAAATATAATTCCAGAAATAATGGTAATAAAAGAGGCATTCGATGAAGAGAGAAATATTATCGATTATGCACCACCGGAAATGATTGCAGTAAGTGACAATTGCCATCAAGGAGGAGACATATTTATTACCGAAGAAGGAGATTTGATAGATTTAGAGTACCAGATTGGCGATTTTGATGAAGAAGAACTTGCCAAATATGTGGAACTTGCAGAAGAACTTTATGAAAAAAATGAAGTGCTGATTACAATATATGTAATATGCTCAAATCAAGTTTTAGTTCCGGAAATACCCATTAAGTCAGATGCAGAATTCAATATTAAATTAGCTTGCATAGATGACAATCCTGCCTACGATATTCTTTATCAAATTAAAGAAAAAGTTAATAAGAATATTAGTCTTGATGATGAAGATTTTGTTAGTCTTTTAACAATTCCAATTATGGTGCCGAAAAAAGATAGAAAAAACATAAGAGTCGAATGCTTTAAACTGATTAGGCAGGCATATTTTCAAATCTAAATTTCCCATTTTAGAATGGTTTTTCCAAAGTCTGAAATATAATCCTTATCAAAAGATGTTTTTAAATCATCAAGGGATTTGATTTCACAGACATTGGTAATTAATTTAGATAAATAATTGAAAAGTTGAGGATTATTACAAAGAAGGTTTACAACACCTTCAAAATCTTCTCTTTCAGACCTACTATTTCCTTGAAGTGTTAATCCTTTTTCCAAAACCATACGTGTATTAATCGGTATGGGATACTCACTAACACCAAACAAATTAATTGTTCCTTGAGGATTTATTAAATCAATTATTTGTTCAATAGCTGATTGTGAAGCTGCAGAACCAACACATTCGAATGCATGATCTATTCTTAAACCATCTGGAACATCATGTATTAAATAAATATTATCTACAAATGAAAATAGATTTAAATTTTCGATATGCTTTCCAAAAACAATGATTTCACACTCAGGACAGATTTCTTTTAGAAGCAGAGAAGTGATATAACCCAAGTTTCCATCACCCCAAACACCCAAAACCTTACAAGATGCTTTTTTAAACTCTAAAAACTTCATTATTCCCTGATATGCAACAGTCATCAATTCTATAAAAGATGATACCTGTAAATTAAAATTATCCGGCAATTTAACTAATCGGTCATGTTTTAAGCTAACCAAATCACTTGTAAATCCATCAAATCCACTTCCTCTAAATTTAGATAATTCTGAATAATTAGCACGAAACTCGTCTTTGCCAAAAGGAGTGTTTGGTATCATTACAACATTATCTCCAGGTTTAAAAATATCCTTACTATCACTAATTACTTCCCCTACAGCTTCATGAATTAGGGCCATAGGCAATTTTCGTGACAAAATATCTGAAGGTCTTGAACCTTGATAATATCTTTGATCCGCCTGACATATTGATAAATAAGTTGGTCTAACAACAACATCATTTAATTCAATTTCTTCAATAGCTTCTTCAAAGAATTTTGGAGATTTTAATCTATAAATAATATTAATCATGATCTGATTCCTTTAAAATCGTATTAGCTAATTTTAAATCATATGGATAAGTAATTTTAATATTTGTTATTTCACCTTCAACAAGATGTACATCTTCACCTTTAAGAACAAATATTTTACATGCATCTGTTAATATATTAGTTTCACTATCACTTAAATTATTAATTAATTCATACAATTTATTTATTTTAAAACTTTGAGGAGTCTGGCCCTGATAAAAATTGTCCCTTATAGGAATATCCTTAATTACTTTTCCGTCAACACTTTCAACAATAGTATCTGTTGCAGGAACAACTGTATCGCAAGCACCAAATTCTTTTGCAGCTTTAATATTATCTTCAATTATGCGATGAGTGACAAATGGCCGAACTGAATCATGAGTAACAATTATTGAATCATCATCAATACTAAAATTATCCTTAATATAATCAATAGAATTAATTAAGGTATCATTTCTTGTATTTCCACCTTCCAAAACAATTATATTATTATTTTCACCAAAATAATCATTAAGCAAATTATTAGTATGATTAATAAAGCTTTTTGGCGATAAAACAATAATTTTATCAAATTTAGAATTGATAACAAATTTTTCGATTGTATGAATAATAACAGGCTTATCACCTAAATTTAAAAATTGTTTGGGTGTTTCTGTTCCACCCATCCTTGATCCAATTCCGCCTGCCAATATAACTGCAAAAATCATTTTATATTACTCCTTTTCAAATACAATGAAGTAATGTGATTTTCCTTCAGGAATATCTTCTCCAATTTCTTCATTCAAATATGTCATTTTAAGACCATGTTTTGCAAAATACTCTTCAAGTTCATCAGGAGAGCTTCTTACTTGAGTTGGAGGTCCTTTAGGAACATCCCATTTTTTATAATCCATGATAGCAATTCTGCCATCATCTTTAATTAAACGGGCAAATTCACTTATTGCTTCATCAATTTTTCTTGAAGCGGTAAAACCATGGAAAACATTTACCATCAATATTACATCCAAGGTTCCATTATCAATTTCAGATATGCCTTCTGTAATATCTGCTTCAATATTAATTAAATTATCTACATTGTTTTCTAATTTATATTTTTCCATATCCTCAATTGACTTATCATAAACATCGACGGCATAAACTGTACCGGAATCAATATATTCATCTAAAAGTTTTATTGCAATGTGTCCATCCCCACATCCAGCATCCATAATTATTTCCGAACCTTTTAAATTTAATTCGTCAATTATTTCATTTGAATCTAGGAAAAAATCACTAGAAAATCCATGTGCTCTGTGTCCATTTGTGGGCATCATCATACAATCACCAATATTAAATCTTTGAAAAATAGTATTTAATATTATTTAAAAATCCATCATTTTGATAAAAAACACTAAAAAATTAAATGAACATCTACATAAACCCAATGGTAAGTCAATTAATGATAAATAATATAGATTAAATTAAAAATATAATGAATTAAAAAAATAGTTTAGATACAAAGATATTAAATAATTAATCGTGACTATAATTAAATGATGGTTTAATTTTATGGAAAAAATAATTTTGGTTATGGTTAAAAAAAGAAGTGTCCAGAGGACTTATTTTTTCCAAGTTTGTTTAACTCCTCTTCCTCTTTTACTACCAGGTTTAGTATAACTTCTTTTTTGTCTGGTTCTTCTGTTAGTTCCTTTAACTTTTGCCATATCTTACCCTCCTTTAAATTTTGTAATTATAATAATTAGAATTATTTTATAACATAAAGATATTTGTTTTTAAAGTATTTATATGTTTTTCTTATGTGGTGTATTCTGCATTGATTTTAACATAATCATAAGTTAAATCACAACCCCATGCAGTGGCTTCACCATCACCTAAAAACATATTAATTTTTACTGCAATATTTTTAGATTGCATTATTTTTTCTGCACGCTCTAAATATGGAGTGTTTTCAAAAGCAAGAATTTCACCTTTGCGAACCAAATCCACTTCATCAGAATCATCTGCAATCGCAATTGTTACAATATCAGGATTCAAATCACAGCCAGAATACCCAATAGCTGAAACAATCCTACCCCAATTTGGATCGCCTCCAAAAACAGCAGATTTGAATAATGGAGAAGTTACAATAGCTTTAGCTGCAAGTTTAGCATCTTCAAATGATTCGGCACCACAAACATTAGCTTCAATAAATTTAGATGCTCCTTCACCATCACGAGCCATTTTTTTAGCTAAATTAATACACAAATGATTAAGACCTTCTTGGAAATTGGAATCAATTTCATCATTATTTTCAACATTTACTTCAGATGATCCGTTAGCCAACATTAAACAGGTATCATTAGTACTTTCATCACCATCGACAACAATCATATTAAAGCTTAAATCAACAGCTATTTTTAATGCTTTTTTAATAGCTTTTTGAGAAATAACGGCGTCGGTTACAATAAATGACAACATTGTTGCCATATTAGGAGCAATCATTCCGCTACCTTTTGCAATACCTGCAATCTTTATAACCTCACCAGTAGTTAAAGTGACTTCAACCGCTTCTTCTTTCGGAAATGTATCAGTAGTCATTATTGCTTTTGCAGCAGCCAATGAATTTTCAGGCTTATCATCTAATTTGGAAATAGATTCATAAGCAACTTCAGATATTATATCCATAGGCATTTCACGGCCAATAACTCCTGTAGAACAAATTGCAATTTCACTTTCAGGAACTTTTAAATCTTTAGAAACAAGATTAACTAATTTTTCACAATCATCAATTCCTTTTTGACCTGTAAAACAATTTGCATTACCACTATTCACAAAAATAGCAGACACAATACCGTTTTTAACAACATTTTTTGTATAAGTTACAGGTGCTGCAACAACTTTGTTTGTTGTAAAAACAGCAGAAGCAGTACTATCCGGGGCTAAAATTACAGTAACCCCATATTTTCCTTCACGAGCTCCAGATACTTTAATATCATCAATGACGGAAAATCCACCATCAATTTCACGAATAAACTCCATATTATCACGTCATCTAGTTATATTAGTATAATTTTGATTATAATCAACACTATCTAAATCATAATCATATTCAATACTTACATTAGGATTCTTATTAGATAGCATCTCACTGGTCACATTTTCAAAATGAGTAGTATTATTCTGTTTGGTTTGATTATCATGCTCACCAATGCTTATTGAAATTCCAACAGCTGAACCAACAACAAAAGCTATTAATGCCAGTATCATTAAAAGTGCTATAATCCCTTCATTTCTGCGAGCCATACAATTCCCTTTTCATTTTTTATATTATGCAACAAAAGCATATACTAATGCAATAATAATCGTTATAAAACTAAATGCACCCAATCCAATAACATTTAATAAATAAGTGATTATGAATACGAATGCAAATACTCCAATTAATTTCTGTTTTTCATTTTCTAATAAATTGATTAAAGTTCTTATAAATTCAGATGGAACATTATATGCATATAAACCATTTGCAAGTTCAAAAACTACTAATGATAACGGAGAAGTTGAACCTATATTATCTACTAATTGAGCTCTCTCACCAGCTTCTCTTCTAGTCCTACCAACACCTGCTCTAATTTTTGCATCATTATCAAGTGCAAACCAAGCAGCATCCAAACCTGCACGAATAGCTAAATCTTTGGATGGGAATCTTGCAATAAAGTCATCCCCACCTTCACGGTAACCTTCAAGTTCTCCACCACATTCAGTTTCAATGAAGTATTTGATGTTTGTCATCAAATCAACTAACTGTGTCTTACCATGTTTACTTGTATATGCGGTTGAATCAATCAAATCAACAAATAGATAATTTTGGAACTCTGAAGGTTTAGACTGGGCCAATTTAAAAGGACCATCAAAAACCAAAGCATATTCTCCACCAAGTTTGGTAAATGCCACACCAGGAAAATTACCTAAACTTTGTCTGTAATTAATAGATCTCTCAATTGAAGCAGCACCAGTCATTCCAACTGCAGCCATAACTTCAACATTTCTTTCAAGACCTATTCCAATTAATTCAATAGCTACCCTGATTGCATCGTTTTTACTTAACATTTTTGCAACAAGTTCAGTAGAGCTTTTTTCAACAATTTCTCCTTTTTCATTTTCAATAATTTTAACGAAGATATTAATTAAATTAGATGGATTTGGAAGTTCAACATAAAAATAACGGTCACTACCCATAACAATATTACTTACAAGTGCATACTCTTCTATTTTATTTTCTGCAGGCTTAATTTCATAGAAATTATACTTTTCAGGTATGTTTTCAGCACCGATATCTCTTATAAGATTACTTTCGATTCCTTCAGCACTAATTTCTGCTTTTTCTAATTCAAATAGGATAGTTTGAGTATAATTAAATAATTCAACATATTCATTTTGAATTGAATCTGTTGGGAAAAATTTAGTCCCTACACTAATTGGTGTGAGACCTGTGGTTAGCTTAATTATAGCCTTAGATAAGCTATTAACCATCCAATTTTCCTCCTTTTTCTAATTCAATTTCAAATTGACCTGGACGTTCTAATAACATGTCCGGTTTTACTGAAACAAATGGAAACTTCCATGAACCAAGTCTACCTGCAATAGTACTTGCAATATTTCTTGAATTTTTCTTTATAAATACTTCATCATGAGCACTTACACGAACTAAAATATTATATGGGGCATTTTCAGTAACTTCATCAGCCAACAAAATATTTAATTCAAAGGTACCTGGTTTAGTGAATAAATCATTACGTACTGCAATTAATGGTTTCTTTTCAAGACCTAATCTATCAGCAACAGTTACAGAAATATTACCTGCATTTTTAACAGCTAATTTATAGTCTTTTGGATGAACAAGTACAAAAATAACATAAGGAGCTGCTATTTCGACATCATCAACCATATCTACAATTTTATTAAACATAGGTATTTTTGAGAATATATTTTCAACTTTAGAATTAATATTATTCTCGTCATCAATACGAATAATAGCTTGTTTTGCAATATTTAACGGAGAAATTTCTAATCCTTCCTTACCTGTGTAAACTTCCCATTTTTTAAAGTTTAATTGTTTAATAATTTCATCTGAGATATTTTGCAAAATATTCTTATCATGTTTTGGTTTTTTCGGTCTGCCAAATGTTAACCTATTATCTTTTATTACAAATGGAATCCTGAATGAATTAATATTTTTAAATTCATCAGCATAATCCCTGAATTTATCATTTGACAAAATTTTTGCCTTTTCACTATAAGCAATTTCTAAAATAAAATGATCAGCATCATTACCTGCAGGAACTTCTTCTACATTATCATTTTCCAACAGTTTTAAAAAAGCATCCTTGTCATCAATTTCATGACGAAGAGATGCATCTGCTATAATAACGAATTCATCTTCACTTTCCTCTAATGCTTTTACAGCAGCTAAAATATTAACCATTTGAGGTTGTGAATCTTCGTTTTTTACATGATGTGCAACATTAGAAGCATCGACAACTACTTTCATAATATCACCCTATAAATGTAATCTATTAATCATTTATTATATTAACTTAAACAGATATTTAATATTTTCTTCGGTATTTTCCAAATAATAATTTTTCTCCACCAACATTATGTAAAAATACCTCAATTGAATCCTCAGAAATATTATAAACAATATAAGAATTACCTATTTTACCCCTTAACTTATTTGAAGAAAGTGAACCTGCATTAACAATGAGCGTATCATTTATTTTCCAAATATTAGGAACGTGTTTGTGTCCGGATAATACCAAATCTACTTCATGAGTAGTTAATGTTTTTAAAATATCACCTGCATCAGACAGTACATTACGTTCACGACCCGTATCCGGAATAGAGACAACATGATGGTGAAGAGCAACAATTGTAAACATATCATTAATAACACATTCATCTAATTGATGTTCCATCCATAACTGTTGTGGAATACCAATATTGCCCCTATTTTCATCATGAGCACTGCTGTCAAGACCAATAACAGTAAATTCATCATCTTTTGTTAATTTCCAACTTCTTTCACCAACCAATTCTTCAAAACTTTGATAACCAAGATTACGTGAATCATGGTTTCCCGGAATTGCAAATAATGGGGATTCAAACATATCCAAATATTTAATAGCTTTCTGATATTCTCTATAATAACCACTATTTGTTATATCTCCAGTTAATATAATCATGTCTGGTTGTATATTATTAATTTCACTGACTGCCTGCATAAAAGCTTCTTCATCAAATGCATCCTTACTTATATGCAAATCAGAAATATGTACTATAATTGTCATACTATCTATTGATTTAATTTCATAATAGCTTCAGCAAGATCTCCTTTAGATTCTTCTAACGCTTGCCTTGCAACATCTTCCGAAACATTAGCTTGATTAGCTACCATTTCAACATCTTCATCAGGAATTTCAACTTCATATTCAAGTTCTACTTCACGAGCATTACCTTCAACTTGATAAGTTTCCTGACCCATAACATTCATTAAACTGACAGAAGGATTATCAATAATTAATTCTTTATCTTCAAAACGGATAATGACTTCAGTTACACCATCAAGGTCCTCCATCTTCATACCCATTTTTTTCATTTGTCTTTCCATCTGTTTCATCTGTTTTTTATTCATACCAGGTATCATAATAATATTCCTCGAAATTAATTGAATTATATATAAATATATAATTTATCTTATTAATAGTATGCTTTTGAAATAACATTTTAGAAATTTTTTGATTTTTGAAAAGAATATCATTTCCTCTGAAATGAAAAATATATATTTGTTTGAATAATATTTATAAATATGGTAGAAAAAAATAAAATATCTGAATATATTACATTTCCAAGAACTTTCGAGAACTATAAATGGTACAAACCAATACTTGTTTTCATTATTGCTTTAATAATTTACATCCTACTTAATTCTTTAATAACAATGATTTTTGGTAAAGTATATGGGTGGGATGTTATATATTCAATTGATATAGGAGGATATGAAGCATTAAATACTGCAGTAGGGGAAATTTATACGGATTTAGGAATAATCGTTGCAATTCCCTCCATATTTATTGCCTCCAAAATTGTTAAGGATAGACCATTTTCATCTTACTCATCTTCACGAGGAGGCTGGAATTTTAAACTCTATTTCAAATCATTAATAATTCCATTAATTATGTTATTAATCTTTGAAGTTTTAACACTGGGCGAAGCAGAAGGTACCAACCATTTCACAATAACATTTTTGATTGCAGCATTAATTACAGTACCTCTCCAATGTATTGCCGAAGAATATGTATACCGTGCTTTGTTTATGCAAACTTTCGGATCATGGTTTAAAATACCTATTTTAGCCGTGATTCTCCAAGGTATAATTTTTGCACTATCTCACGGATATGATAATCTGGGGAACATTGAAGTATTTATTTTTGGCCTTGGTACAGGGTTTCTTGCCTGGAAAACCAATGGTTTAGAAGTAGGTGCTGCATTACATACTGCAAATAATTTATTTATTACTTTAACCGTAATGTTTGGATTGGAAGTGACTTCTTCCACAACTACATTAACTGATGCGTTAATAGTAATTGCTTTTGATATACTGGTGTTCATTGTAATCTACTTTGTCGGTACGAAAACCAATTGGTTTGGTGAAATTGAAAAACCGCAAAACGAAACGTGAAAAATTTGGGAGTGAAAACTCCCAAACAATATTTATTTAATTAACAAAAAATAGAATGCTAATTTTTTGACAAATTATCTACTCTTTAAAACCATAATATTCAGTTTCAAATATTTTTACAACATCTTTCATGACTTTTGGAATATCAATATGCTGAGGACATTCTTCAACACACATTCCACATTCACTGCAATCAGATGCAATACCCACACCAGGCAATTTAGAATAATTGCAATAGGAATAACCAAAAGCAGACCAAAGTAAATTACCTACCATCTTTTCATTATTATATAAATCAAAGATTTTTGGTATGTTAATAGACTCAGGACATGCATCCAAGCAATATTTGCATTTAGTACACTCTACAGCAATGTTGGAGTTGATAATATCATTTACTTTTTCTAAAATTTCATATTCCTCATCATTTAAAGGAGTAAAGTTTTCAAAGTCATCAATATTTTGTTCCAACTGTTCCATGCTACTTGCACCGGTTAAAACCATACAAACATTATCCAGACTGGCCACAAACCTCAATGCCCATGAAACAACAGAAGCATCCGGATTATAATCCTTCATCAATTTTTCAGCTTCAGGAGGAACATCAGCCAAAAAACCACCTTTCAAAGGCTCCATCACAAGTACAGGCTTATTATGCTTACAA
>NZ_JAZRJY010000150.1:0-4812 GCF_045646045.1 Methanobrevibacter sp.
TTCAAAAAACAATGCCAAAATCCAGAAAACGAACATTTAAGACTAAACGAGGCGTTTTAAAACGAATATATCTCAGAGATTTAATTTGGAATCAAAATCGAAAAACCGATTTTGAAAATCAACAAAGTTTTTGAAAGAGTCTATATTACTCACTAAATCTTTATTATGTACTTTATATTAAATATAAGATTATGATTTTTAATAAATATATATCACTGGTAATTACGGGAGTTTTATTTTTAATGTTAATGTTACTTTTATCTTCTGTTGTAATGTTGACTAAATGGAATATTATTTATTCTGGGATTTTTATTATAGTCTTTATTTTCATTTGCAGGGCTTTTTATAACTTTTTAAGAAATGATGAGCAGTATAAGAACACTAGAAAAAGATCTTCTGATATAAAAGGCGAATCTTATATTACAAAAGGTGAAAGCGATATTAAAAAAGTATTTTTGATTATATGGATTTTTATAATGACTATCCTTTTAGCAATAACATTTGTATTGATTGCTTAATAAAATAATATTGATTTAATTGGTATTTAATGGGATAAAATAAAGTTTTACTGATAATTTTCATTAATCAAAACAATATGAATTCACAGATAATAATATTAATGGCATGGTAAGTGTTTATATGGATTGGGATTTATTAAAAAATAAAGAAACATATGTTAAGTTTTATAATATGTTAGTAAAAGACTATGATTGTAAAAAAATTCAATTATCGGATGATTTAATTCTAAAAATAGAGGAATTTGTCAGAACTAACGGTATTTCAAATTTTAAGTTCTTTACTAGTATTTTTGCATTATATTTATCACGAATAGATGGGACTGAAGGTTGTATTTTAAAAACTAATGGTGATTCAATCATTATTATAGACTATGTTAAAGATGATTCATTCAAAGACTATTTAAATCGAGTTTCAATGGCTTGTGATAACCCACACAAGTATAATGATGAGGATATTGATATTTTTTATTCTATCAATGATTTTAATAATTCTGATTCTGTTTTGACTTTAAATATTCATGAAGATTACTTGGAATTGGTCTATAATTCATCTATTTTTCTAAAAGAATATATTAATCATATGGCGAGTAATTTATCTACATTAATAAGTAATGTTTTAAATTCACCTTTAAAATCTTGTGGAAAAATTGATTTGCTCTCAGATGATGAGAAATTATTAATCGATAACTTTAGTAAAGGACACTCCCTTAATGTTGGGGACAATAAAACTTTTTCTCAAATATTTCATGAAAATGCTATAAAAACTCCAGATAAAATTGCAATAGATGATGGTATAAACCAAGTTACTTATCAAGACATGGATTATTCAAGCAATAGTATTGCAAGTATTTTACAGAAGGATTATGGTATTGCACCAAATACTTTCGTAGGTTTAATGCTTCCCCGAAATTATCATTTCCCTGAGTTAGCTTTAGCAGTAAATAAAATTGGAGCTATATTTGTACCTATTGAACCTGATTATCCAAATAAACGTATACAACATATGTTAAACATTTCTAATTGTGAATATGTTATTACTACTAGTGAATTGTCCAAATCAAAAGATGTTGCTGTTGATGTAATATGTATAGAAGATTTAAATACTACTAATAATGAAAATATAGAAATATTATCAAATGAAGAAGATTTGCTATGTATTATATTCACATCAGGAACAACGGGACTTCCTAAAGGTGTAAAAGTTTCAAACAAACAAATTAAGGGGATATCTGTTTCATATAAAAATATTGTAAATTGTTCTGGTGACGATATTATTGGATGTTATCCAAGTTTCAGTTTCATAGCATCTTCATCACTTTATTATACGTTATATTTGGGATTAACCTGCAGAATATACAATGAAAATGAAAAAAATGATATTTTATTATTTATTGAAAGTTTAAAAGAAAATCCAATTACGGGATTAACATTGCCAACAGTAATTGGTTCTGTTGTTTTTGAAAATGAGGATATTGATTTAAAATTTATTGTGGTGGCCGGTGCGAAATTAAATGAAATAAAAAATCGCCAAAATAAAACTCGATTAATGAATTTCTATGGGACTACTGAAGTAATTTTATCAGTATCAAATACTTATGATTTAGACAATATTGGGGATAAAATACCAATTGGAAAACCTATTGCTAATACTTGGGTTTATATTCTTGATGATAATTATAATCAGGTTCCTATTGGTGTTCCGGGCCAAATTTGTATTTCCAGTGAATACATAAGTCCTGGTTATCTCAATAATGAGGAATTGACCAATAAATCTTTCAGGAATAATCCTTTTAGTGATTGTGAGAGTAACAAAAGAATGTATTGTACTGGAGATATTGGTTATTATAATTTCAATGGGGAAATTGAAATTATTGGACGAATGGATGACCAATTGTCTGTGAGAGGATTTAGAATAGAATCTGGAGAAATATTAAACATCATGAAAAAATTCAATCAAATAAATGATGTTTACTTGGATGTTGACTCAGACAATCTCATTGCATATTACACAACAAACAATGATGATTTAAATGTTAATGATGTTAAAAATGCTTTAAAAGAGGAATTACCACAATATATGATTCCATCACTCTTTATAGAATTGGATAAAATCCCTTTAAATATTAATGGGAAAATTGATAAAGTTGCTTTAAAAAAGACATCAAGAGATAATGATGATGTAGAAATTAATGATAAAATTCTTAAAAATGTAGTTGATGCATATTGTGAGGTTTTAAATCTTGATTATGTTTATATTGATGATGATTTTGTTGCATTGGGAGGTAATTCATTATCTACAATGAATTTACAAAGAGTATTAAAAGATAAGTTAAATGTTAGTCTGGCTTCAAATGAAATTCTTGAGCTTTCAACACCATTCAATATTTCTAATCATATTAAGTTTAATTTAAACGCGATGAGGGCCGTTGAACTTAAGTATACTTTTGAAGATATCTGTCCTTTATCAAAAGCACAATTAAATGTTTATCTTGATGAAAGTGTAAAATCTATGGGTACTGCATATAATCTTCCATTTAAAATCAAATTCATTAAGAATCAATACAGTATTGATGAAATTAAAACTGCAATCTATAAATTATTGGATATCCATCCAATTTTATCCGCTCGAGTTATAAACAATGAAGGAGTTTTATCATTAGTATTTGATGCTAAACCTCAAATCATTGTAGGTACAATAAAAGACATTGATTCTTTTATTAAACCATTTGAATTAGAGGATTATTTGTCTCGTTTTTTGATTGTGGAAAGTGGAGAGTCTATTTTACTGTATGTTGATTGTCATCATTTAATTTTAGACGGCAGTTCCATTAATGTTCTTTTGAATAATCTTTTAGAAATATTGCAGGGTGGGGAAATTGCATCTGTGGACAATGGTGTTTTAAGACAGATTTCATTTGAAGAAAATATTGATTCAAATTATGTGGATGAAGCTAAAAAATTCTTCAACAGGATGTTGGCAGATCAAAGTGAAGTAAATAATCTATTAGACTCAATAGAAACTAAAGACTCAAAAAATAATACCTACATTAATGAATTTAATATTGATGAGAATAAATTAAGTTCCTTTTTAAAAACCCGCAATATAACTCCTAATCAGTTTTTCACCAGTGTCTTTGCATATACTTTATCAAGGTTCACAGGTTCACCAAAAGTATTATTCAACTTTATTGAGGATGGTCGGGGACATATTGATTTAATTGATTCTGTGGGAATGTTTGTTTGCACATTACCGTTACTGATTAATTGTGAAAATCAAAATGTTTCCTCTTTTCTTAGCGAAACTAGTAATATAATAAGTTCTACTATGAAATATGATTTGTATCCTTTCAGTTTACTTGCAAAAGAGTATGATTTAAATTCAAACATATCTTTCCAATATGCCCATAATATATTTAAAGATTCTTTAAAGCAGGATATTGTTGAGTTACAGCATGATACAGTATATGATTTTGCATTTTATATTTACAATTTAGAAAAGGATACATTAGGCATAAAAGTTTTACATTCCAATAAATATTCTCCAGGTTTCGTTCAAACTTTTGTGAAAACATATGAGGCAATATTGCATGAAATGATGCTTGTTGATAATTTATCAGAAATAAATTATGTTTGTGATGAAGATTTGAAACTTTTGGATGAAATCAATGAAACAGAACACGAATTAAAATATAATGACGTATTGGATGCATTTAATGATAATCTTTCAAGATATCCGAACAATGATTTCGTATCCTTTAAGGACAAAATCTACAGTTACGAAGAAAGTGCTTTTATTGCGAATAAAATCGCTGAAAAATTAAAAGAAATGGACGTTAAGATAAATGATCCTGTTGGATTTTTAACTGAACGGTCTGAATACTATATGTTTAGTATACTGGCCATATTATCTGCCGGTGCAACTTATGTTCCTTTAGATGATGCCCTTCCGGACAATCGATTGAGCTTCATATTGAATGATACTCAATCCAAAGTTGTTATTGTCAGTGATGAAACTGAAGAACGCATATCCAATTTGGATAGTGACTGTACTATTTTAAATATATCTGAGATTATAAATGATGCTGAAGATTGTTTAACACACTTGCCTGTAATTTATGGAGATTTAGCATGCATATTGTACACTAGCGGTACCACAGGCATTCCAAAAGGAGTAAAAATCACAAGAAAATCAATTGTAAATTATATTC
The DNA here is from genome assembly GCF_045646045.1 of Methanobrevibacter sp. GTDB lineage: Archaea > Methanobacteriota > Methanobacteria > Methanobacteriales > Methanobacteriaceae > Methanocatella. The sequence goes on from NZ_JAZRJY010000150.1 coordinate 4,727, forward strand.
AATACTATACAGACAAGTCAAACATGACCTCAGAAGATACATTTGCATTATATGCATCTATTGGTTTTGACGTCGGTGCAATAAAA
>NZ_JAZRJY010000151.1:0-35429 GCF_045646045.1 Methanobrevibacter sp.
GCAGCTGCACTTTTAGAAACATTTTTGGATAATTCAGTTCTGAGTTCAACTAATTTTTCTTGAATCTCATCAACTTCCATGTCCCAAATTTCTTTACTTCTTAAAATCGCCATTGTTCCAACTCTTTTAAGATAATTAAATTTAGTATTTAACTATCATCTTCTTCTACTTCTTCAGTAGCTTCTTCTTCGACAACTTCATCCACAACTTCTTCTAATTCCTCTAAGTCTTCGATTTCTTCGACGACTTCTTCCTCTTCGAAGATTTCTTCAATTTCAGAATCTACTTCTTCTTCAATAACTTCTTCACTAGCATCTTCTTCAGCTGTTTTTGCTGGAGGAATAATTTCAACGGAATCAGGTAATACAGTTTCTGGAGGCATAATTCTTACATAAATACCTAAAACACCAGGTTTTAATTGAACGGTTGCAAAACCTTCTTCAACTAATCTGATTGAAGGTTCACCACATTTTTTAATGTATCCTTCAACGAATTTAGCTACAGCAGATCTTGAACCTCTGATTTTACCAGAAATAGTAACTTCTACACCTTGAGCTCCTGCACCCATAATTCTACGAATGGTTGAGTAAGCAACTCTTCTGAAGTGCATACCTCTTTGTAACATGTTAGCTATTTTATAAGCCATGATTTTAGGGTTAAGTTCAGGAACAGCAACCTCTTTAACTTCAATTTGAGGATTGTCTAATCCAAATTCATTTTTAAGAGTGTTGGTAATAGATCTAACATTTTTACCACCTCTACCAATAACCATACCAGGTCTTTCAGCATAAACGATAACCATAGTACCTAAAGGTGTAATTTGAACATCCATACCACCGTATCCTGCTCTTTCAAGTTCTTTTTCTAAGTATTCGTCAATCCTGGTTCTTCTAAGGCCCTCTGTGACAAAATCTTTTTCTATCATTAGTTAGCCTCCTGTAAAACTATTTGAATATGAGTTGTAGGTGTATTGAAAGGAGTCATTCTACCGAATGCTCTAGGGATGTAACCTCTGATAACAATACCTCTGTGACTTGAAATATGTTCAATGAATAATTTTTCAGTGTCCATACCTTTGTATTCAGCATTAGCTTCAGCATTTTCTAAAACTTTTAATACTTGTTCTGCTGCTTTTACAGGGTATCTACCACTAGCCCATCCTTCTTGTCCTTTTCTGTGTCCGACACCTCTGTTGTGTCTTTTGAAAGGAACAGATTTTTTCATATCCATAACATCTTCTAAATAAGTTTTAGCTTTAGCTACTTCCATTCCTCTAATTGCGTTACAAATTTCAACACAGTGTTTTGGGGAAATCTTGAGAGATTTTGCCATAGCACGTGCAGTTTTTGCTTCGTCAACATCTTTATTATAAGCATATTTATTATTAGCCATGATCTAATCTCCTTATTTAAGTGGTACAAACATTGATGATCTTGTAGCTCCCATACCAGGGTCCCCATGTTGAACTCTTTGTCTAGTTGGTGCATATTCACCAAAGTAATGACCTAACATTTCAGGAGTAATTTTTACTTCTACAAAGTTACGACCATCATAAATACCAAAAGTGGTTCCAACCATTTCAGGTAAAACAATCATATCTCTACAATGGGTCCTTACAACAACAGGACGACCATCTTTAGTTCCTTCTTTATTCAATTTTCTCATTTTATCCAAAACTTTTTGTTGTCTTGGTAAGAATCCTCTCTTTAAAGATCTTCTTTGTCTTGCAGGATATAATTTCATTACTTCCTCTAAAGACATTTCTTGTAATTCTTCAAGAGTATAACCTTTATATTTAAATACTTTTCTTGCCAATGAAACACCCTCTATCTATCTTTTTAATCCAGTTCTTCTAGCTGCAATTGAACCAACTTTTCTTCCCGGTGGTGCATGTCTTGAAATAGTAGTAGGACGACCAGGATGTTGTCTGTTACCTCCCCCGTGAGGGTGATCTACTGCGTTCATTGCTACTCCTCTAACAGTCATACATTTCTTACCTTTAGCTTTAAGAGCATGCCATCTTTTACCTGCTTTGAGGTAAGGTTTATCTTTTCTACCTCCACCAGCAACGACACCGACACTAGCACGACAGTTAGGGTTTAAATATTTTAATTCACCAGATGGTAATTCAACAACAGTTTGGTTTGCATCGTGAGTAATTAAAGAAGCATAAGTTCCAGAAGATCTTACGAAACGTCCACCGTCTCCAGGAGTATTTTCAATATCGTAAATTGGAGTACCTTCAGGAATTTCGGCGAGTGGTAATGTGTTACCAAATTTAATAGGTGCAGAAATACCACATTCAATTTCATCATCAACTTGAATGCTTTCAGGTGCTAAGATAAATTTCTTTTCTCCATTTTCGAATTTGACTTCTGCAATAGGGGCAGTTCTTGCTGGGTCATGTACAATATCAATGACTTTACCTTTAATACTACCTTCTTTTTCTAATGCATCGAAAGATCTGTATCTAATTTTATCTTTAAAACGATGAGAAGCAACACGATGAGTAGGAGTTCCTTTACCTCTTCTTTGATGTATTAATCGTTTTCCCATTCAAATTCCTCCTTAGAATACTCCTATTCTGACAGCAAGTTCTTCTGCCATTTCTTCTTCAACAAGTTTAATGTATGCTACTTTTTCACCTTTAGGAGTAATGTGAGTATTTACTCTTTCAACTTTTTCTTCGTATAAGTCTTCAAAAGCTCTTTTGATTTGGCCTTTGTTAGCGCCACGAAGTACGACAAAAGCAATTTCATTATTTTCGTCGATTAAGTTCATGGTTTTTTCAGTAACATGAGGTTTAATAATAATTGAGTATGAATCCATATTAATCACCTTAATTTATGCAAATTATTGGAATAAACCTCCTAACTTTTCTACAGCAGATTTAGTGAAAATAGTAAGTCTTCCTGGGTGAGTACCTGGTGCTAATAATTCTGCGTTTAAGTTTTCAACAACTACAACGTCTACACCAGCGTGGTTTCTTGCACCTAAGCTGATACCATCATCTTCACCGACGACTAAAAGAGGTCCTTTTACTTTTTTGTATTTTCTTCCTCTTGTTTTACCTCTACCTGCTCTAATTCTTTTACCTTCTTTTGCACGAATAATATCATCATAAACTCCTAAACTTTGGAAGATTTCACGAGTTTGTTTAGTAGTTTTTACAGAACAGATTTCGTCTTCAACAATGATAGGTACTTGTTCTAAATCGTCAACTCTGTGACCTCTGTTTTCAACAAGTTCTTTATCAGCGGTTGCTGCGACAGCAGATCTGATTGCAAATCTTCTTTCTTTTATGTTGATTTTTTCGTGATGATTTTTCTCAGCTCTTGTTGGGTGAGCTTGTCTACCACCAATAGCCATTGGTACAAAAGCTGCTCTTGAACCATTTTTAATCCTAGGAACTCTAGCAGTACCTCTACCGGAACCCCAACCTTTTGCTGAAGTTCTTTTACCTGCCATTGGGTCATTACCCCATGGTTGTACTCTAGCAGATTGTGCTGATAAAACAGCTCTTTTGATTAAATCTGGCCTATATACTTCATTAAAAATAGCAGGAAGTTCAATTTCTTCTTTTACTTCCCCATTAATAGAATAAACATTAGCCTTCATGATTATACCCCTTGTTTAGATTTTGTACTTATGTAGTTGATTTGAGGTATATCCTCAGATTTTTTACTAGGTCTAATTGCTTGTCTTAAAATAACTAATCTTTTGGATGGTCCTGGTACAGAACCTTTAATTAAAATATAATCATTTTTAACAAGACCATATTTAATGAATCCACCATCCGGGTTGATTTGATCAACTTCATCAGCAGATGCAATTTTTAATATTTTTTTATTGAATTCAGTTCTTTTATGGTATCCCATTTGACCTGCTTGTGCTACAGTCCACATAGTTCTTCTTGGAGTCCAAGGACCAATTGAACCAACGTGTCTTCCTTTACCACTTCTAGTAGCTTTACCATATTGAATTCTAATATTCCATCTTTTAACTACACCCTGGAATCCTTTTCCTTTTGTAGTTGCGATTGCATCAACAAATTGACCTTCATTTAAGATGTCACTAGCTTTTACTTCATTACCTAATAATTCTAAAGCAGTATTTAATTTTTCTTCAGCGTTTGCGCCTCCGATACCACATTCAAATATATCTGGTTTTTTCTTAGGTACGCTAGTTACTTTTGGATTGGTGTGTACTAAGACTTTAATATCTTCTGTGCGATCTAAAACACCTTGTATTTTTGCAATAGCTTCAGATTTATTGTATTCTTTAGGAAGTGAAATTTTCCTAGAGAGTTCGTTATCCAAATTATCTGCAAGTACTTCGGTGATTACTTTCAATCCACGAGAAGTTTTTTCGTATGCTCTAATACCCATTACTACGACCGGAGGGACTTCCAAAACAGTAACTGGAGTGAAAACTTCCATACCGTTGGTTGGGGAGTTTTTATCATTGTCAGTGACTAAAGCATGAGTCATACCGACTTTATACCCTGCGAGGCCTAGTAATTTTGGTTCATCATTTTGCGGCCAAGCTTTTACTCTAGGGGTTTCTTTTGCTACTCTTTTTCTTGGACTATAAGCAACAGACCCTTTTCTTGGCTGGTGATGTCTTACCATTCATTAACCTCCTTAATATATATTTTCCTTTATTTTAATTATATTCAAATTTTTTAATAGCCGGAAAAGCTATTTTTGATAAAATTACTTTTAAATAATTTCATCGAAATAATAAATAGCTGTAAAATTGATTACAACTAGATAAATATTATTGCAATATATTCTATATGAGCTAAAATTTATTTGAAGCACAATAAAGAATTTATTTAATGTATAAATTATTCTGCGCTAAGTTATTTTTGGCGAGTCCCAAAAATATCAATGTATAAAAAGTTGAGCAAGTAATCTATTAGCAGTGTAAAAACTAATAAACAAAGTGAATTAATATTTCATAAAGTTGAATAAAGAAAGCGTAGCGACAACTGCCTCTTCAGTTCTCACAGTTTCAGTACCCTGATTAGGAATCGTATTTAATTTAATTAAATCCCAGTTAGGATTTGAAACATCTTCTTGAATTGAAGAATAAGGGCCACCAAATAAAATAGCAATACTTTTAGATTCTTCTACTTTATGCTTTAATTCATCAAAAATAGAATCAATATAATCTCCATATCTTGTAGTTTCAATTACAAGATTAGGTTTAATTAATTTTAAGCTATTTTTAAGACTCTTATTAGAGGATATTACATTATATCCCCAGTAAATGTCATCTGGTTTATCAGGTGTGACTATTACTTCTTTCTTAGCTATTTTAGCAATCTTAAAGTCATATATTTCTTTAACAGTAAGTTGCTCTTTGCAGAATGCAAGTTTATCCATACCTATATCAACGAAAGTTCCTTTTTTGTTTCGTTTAACAGTAAAACCTTGTCTATAATCACCGACGTCAGGTTGACCTTTCAAAGGATGATGTGGAGTTCTTAGTGGAGGGAGAATACCTACATGTTTAAGTTCTTTTTTTATTGGAAAAGCTTGTTTCCTCAAGTATTGAGGCGTATCCATAAAACTTAAAACTTCAGCCATAAAGGCCCCATCACTTTCTCCATCTTCATTTTTCATATGGTCATCATTGTAAATAACCACATTATCTGCTTGAAACACGGCTAAAGCTCTACCTAAAATCCCTACTTTGTAAGTACGAATTTTGAGATCTTTAGACTCAGAAAGAAACGAATTTGGAATAAATATAGATAGCTCATCTTTATACATCATATATAATATAAATATATAACTATATAAAGATTACCCTACATTTTAGCTTCACTAAAATAGATTTACACATTTAAAGTATTATATCAATTATAATACCTGTAGCTCTTTTTATGCTACCAACTTTTTTATACTCAGAGAATATATTAATATAAAGTATATACCAACTACTATATAAAGGTATTGTTTTTGAGATTATAATGAAATAATTTATAAAAATTTGATGAATTTTATGATATTATAACAAAAGCTTTGAGTCTTATTTCTTTATTTTTCAAACATACATGTTTACTTTTATTTATTTCATCAAATTTTCTTTTTATTGCGGATAATAGACTTTTTATATTATTTATTATTAAATATATTTCTTTTTCAAAAAATTTTTAGTTTAAGCTTTGATACCCAACATGTGAAGTCTGATTTGAATATACTATACTTAAAAAGACAAAAATTAAAAAAAAAAGAATATCTAAAATTACCCCTTGCGGTCAACAACATGATCCTTCTTAACCGGACAAGGTTTTACTGAAACATTCTTAATTTCAGGTATTTGTAAAATTTCTTTTTCAACTTTAAGTGAAAGTTTATATGCTTCCTCAACGGTTAAATCGGCATCCATATGTACATGCATAGTAACAATCAGATATGATGAGAAATTATCAATTTTAATGTTATGTGCATTGCTTGCATAAGAAGAATCATCAACTATCTTTTTAATTCTTGTAATGATTCCAGTATCTACCGGCACAAAACCCATAATATGCAAGATATTTTTTTTACCAATAACATATGCTGTTTTTAAAATCAATAATCCAATAACAAAACCTATAATCGGATCTAGAATTGGAAAACCCGCTTTTGATACAATAACACCAATTAAAATAGCAATAGAAGTATATATATCTGTTCTTTGATGATGTCCATCAGCCTCAATAGCAGGACTGTTAATTTCCTTTCCCATTTTAATAATATACCTACTAATAATAAAATTAATAAATATTCCTAAAATAGCCATTATTATGACATAATTATCCGGCACTACAATAGAACCCGGATCTTGAAGTTTATGATATGCCATGTCCATGATTTCAAAGCTTATAAACGCTAAAAAAATCACAATGACAAGTCCGGCTAATCCTTCAGCACGACCATAACCTTCAGGAAACATCTCATCAGCAGGTCTTTGACTTATCTTAAAGCCAATATATGCAATAATGGAAGTTACAACGTCTGTAAAGGTATGCAATCCTTCAGCGACCAGCGCATAACTTCCACCCATCAACCCGACAGCAATATTCAATATTGTCAATAAACAATTTGAACCAATAGCTACCAGTGATGCCTTTTTTCCAGCTTTATCACGATCAGTTTCCATAAAAAATCTCCAAAATAAATTATATTAATTTGATACTATTAATAATATATTCAAAAGAATGCGTTGAAGTGCATTGGAATTTGATATACTATTACTAAAATAATATAATCCAATATGAAATATATGTCCAATCATTAATAAAGTTTTAAAAATTAAACACGAATAAAAATGATTTGAAAAAAAAAGAAATATTAAATATTAAATGATTACATTTCTGCTCTAATGACAATCACATCAACATTTTGATTATCTTTTGTATGGAAATCATAGAGTTTAGGAATTGGAAAATCATACCGGAAAATATGAGTAATCTCAAAATTATTCACACCATAGTAATTAATCAAAAACTCTTCAGTTGATGCCATATGAAAAGAATATAAAACACTGCAGTTTAAATCAAAAGCTTTTTTTACAAATTTTAAATCCTGACCGGCGTCCGCTTTTTTCTGTGATCCGAAGGGAGGATTTTGAAAAACAGTATCTGCATCCAACTCACAATTAAAATCACAAATGTCACTTTGAATGAATTTTGCATTGTCAAGATTTAAATTTGCTGAAACTTCTCTGGCCAACTTTATAGAATCTTCATCAATATCTACACCAACAGCCAAATCTGCACCCATAAGCAATGAAGCTATTGCAAACACTCCAGTACCACATCCCAAATCGAAAATATTTTTTTCTTCAATATCACCTAAAGAAAATGCATTCCACACCAAGTCCGCAGCAATAATTGAAGGGGTAGTATACTGTTCAAGATTCACTTTGGGTTTAGGATGAGGGGGAATGGATTGAAGTCTCATTTCTAAATGTTTTTTTCGAGTAATTTTTTTCATCTAATCAATATATTTAATTATTATATTTTATATAATTATGATATACTAAAAAAATTACTTTGAGGTTTCAAATGTTTGAAAAAGTATTAATTGCAAACAGAGGAGAAATAGCTATTAGAGTAATGCGGGCTTGTCGTGAGCTTGATATTAAAACCGTGTCTGTTTACTCTGATGCAGATAAAACTTCTCTTTATACAAATTATGCAGATGAAAGTTTTCCTTTAGGTAACCCTTCCCCTGCTAAATCTTATTTGAATATTGAAAAAATAATTAATATTGCACTTGAATCCGGTGCAGATGCAATTCACCCAGGATATGGATTTTTAGCAGAAAATCCTAAATTTGGAGAAGAATGTGAAAAAAACGGAATAAAACTTATCGGACCTAGTGGAAAAGTTATCCACGAAATGGGAGATAAAATCACATCAAAAGCTTTAATGAAAAAAGCTGGAGTACCAGTTATTGAAGGAACTCCTGAAGGTGTAAGTGATATTGAAGAAGCAAAAGAAATCGCAAGCCAAATAGGTTATCCTGTAATCGTTAAAGCTTCCGCTGGTGGTGGAGGTATTGGTATGCGTGCAGTTTATGAAGAAGAAGAACTTGTACGTGCAATTGAATCCACACAATCTGTTGCAGCTACAAACTTTGGTGATTCTACAGTATTTATAGAAAAATATCTTGAAAAACCAAGACACATTGAATTCCAGCTTTTAGCTGATGAGCATGGAAATGTCATTCACGTAGCAGACAGAGAATGTTCAATTCAAAGAAGACACCAGAAATTGCTTGAAGAAGCACCTTCTCCAATCATGACTGATGAATTGAGAGAACAAATGGGTGGAAGTGCTGTTAAAGCTGCAGAATATATAGGATATACAAGTGCAGGTACTGTTGAATTCCTATACGACAATGGAAACTACTATTTCTTAGAGATGAATACCCGTATTCAAGTAGAACATCCAATTACCGAACTTGTTACAAACACTGATTTAATCAAAGAGCAAATCAAAATTGCAGCAGGCGAAGAATTAAGCTATAGTCAAAATGATATTCAGGTAAATGGTCATGCAATCGAATGTCGTATTAATGCAGAAGATCCACTTAATGACTTTTCACCAAACCCTGGTAAAATTACAGGTTACAGGTCACCTGGAGGGCCTGGTGTACGTTTAGACAGTGGAGTTTACATGAATTATACAATTCCAACTTTCTATGATTCAATGATATCAAAATTAATTACCTATGGTAGAAACCGTGAAGATGCAATCAACAGAATGAAAAGAGCATTAAGCGAATATATCATATTAGGTGTAAAGACTACAATTCCATTCCACAAAGCAGTATTAAGAAATCCAAACTTCATTAAAGGAGATTTAAATACTCACTTCATTGATACCTATAAGAAAGGTATTGAAAAAGAAATGGACAATGTAATAGCTGAAGATTTAGAATATGTAAATAGACTTAAATCAACATTTATGCCTGGTAAAAAAATAGCTGCGATTTCAGCGGCTGTTGGTACTTATCAAAATGCTGCTATGAGCCAAATGAATAAAAAATAATTGATGGGGATAATATGCAAAATGAAGTAATCAACATATTAAAAAAAGAAGAAAGATTTTCTGAAGAAACAATTAATGAAATCCGTGAAGTTGGAATTAACGATTTTGCAGACATAATAAAAGAAGTAGGGCAACAAGAAACAGATTATCTAAAAAGAGATGAAATTTTAAAAGATTTAAACACCAATATGATTGGACAAGAATTATACATATTCAAAGAAGTAATGTCTACAAATACTGTAGCTAAATTCTTATCCGAAAATGGTGTATCTAGTGGAACAGTTGTCATATCTGAAAAGCAAAGCAATGCAAAAGGAAGACAAGGAAAAGCTTGGGAATCCCCATTAGGTGGAATCTGGTTATCTCTTATTGTAAATCCACAAGTAGATCACTCCAAAATTCCAATGATAACCCTGGCAACTGGTGTAGTTGTTGTAAAAACCCTTGAAAAAATTGGAATCAACAATGCTGAAATCAAATGGCCTAATGATGTAATGATTAATGGTAAAAAAGTCTGCGGAATATTAACCGAAGCAATTACCAAATTCAATATTATTGAAAATGTGATTATCGGTGTTGGAATCGATGCTAATTTCGATGTGGACTCACTTTCCGAAGAATTACGTGACGGCACTACAACATTAGATATTCAATTAGGACATAAAGTGAATGAAAATGAAATAATTAAAATTTTCTTTGAGGAATTTGAAAAGATAGGTAAAATATTCAATGAAGGCGGATTTGAACAAATACTTAAGGAATGGAGAAAATACTCATATTCCATTGGAAAAATCGCAGAAATAAAAGAGCCATTTAATAAATCTTATGACGCTTATGTTTTGGGCATAAGCAGAGAAGGGGCCCTAGTTGTTGAAAAAATTGATGGAACCTTAGAAAAAGTAATATCTGGAGAATGTTTAATTAAAAAGTAAACACAATCTCCTTACATTTATCTTCATTAATAACTAATTTTTCAAGGTTATTAAATGAAGATACTATTTTTTTATTTAATTCAACTAAATCTAACTTAAAAGCATCACTTGTTGATAAATCAAATCTTATTGTAGCTGATGCGCCAGGCATTGAAACCGGCGGAATTGTAATTATCCCATGCTCTTTTAATAAAATGAAAGAAAATACAAAAGCCACATCATTATCGGATAATTTATGAGATACTTTAAGTTCACTGGCCAAATCGCTTGGAGTAATCATTACACCAGTAGGTGTAGCTTTGAAGTTATCAAAATTTTGATTCAATAAATCCAAAAGTTCATCCTTTCTGGAAAAACTTTTAATTAAATTATCTCCATTAAAATTCTTTATACCATTTAACATTGCAAGTACAGCCGGAGGTTGAGCTTCAAGACCAAATTGATTAACTTTAACCTTTATTTCATCAATCAATTCTTTACGGCCCGCCATTAATCCTCCTCTTGGACCAGGCATTAATTTATCTGTACTGGTTATTGCAATGTCAGCGCCCAAGTCACATGCCTTAGGCTGATTGAAAACTACAGTACGAAGTCTTGCTCCGGAAGCATCATCAACCATTACCGGAATATCTTTTTCATGAGCCATTTCAATAGCTTTTTTAAAATTATCTAAATCAATGACTTTATGATCCATTGTTGAACCAGTAATAACAACAAGAGAAGTGTTTTCAGGTATTGTGAATTCATCAAAATTATCTGTTTCACTATAATTAGCATTAACTAATGCACAGCTTCTTGGAATAGATGGATGTGCAGGTAATTCGGCCAAATAATGGACAACATTAGTATTTTCACTTACAAGAGCCAATACTGTTGCAAGTATTCCGGAAGAAGTTCTATTTAAAGGAAGAACCTTTTCACCACCCATATGTTCAATTCCGACTTTCTGAAGTTCTTCTTCAAAAATAGCCGGTCCGACATATGTTTCTAAAAGATTTATGTCTGAAGGAGTTGCAATAAATCCTCCAGCCAATCCTGTTAAATCATATAATGATTCACGGGATTTGTTTAAAACCCAATCTTTAATAATTGACAGTGCATTTTCCCTTTTTTTAACTTCATCCAAAGAATTATTTATAATCATTTAGATATCATCCAATTCCAATTTCATATCGGCAAAAGCTTCAAGGAATGGTTTTAAATCTTTTTCAGTTAACGGAATAGAAGTATACTGTTCTTCTTCAGGTTCTTCATAAGAGTATTCGGCATCAAGAACTTTACCATCAGGAGTAATCCAAATCATTAAACTGTCGCTAACTGTATCGCTTTTTTTAGTTGGCGGGAAGAATATTTCAAAGGAAGTTCCTAATTGAGAGAAGAATTTTTCTTTTTCTTCATCACTTTTATTACATTTTTTAATTTTTCTAATTCTTGATTTTAATCTTTTTTCAGCAAGTTCATTTATGTCGGACATTTTAAAAAAACTCCTCAACTTAATTAGTTATAACTATTTTTAAAATTCTAATATATAAATAGTATAGTCAAAAAATTATATTAAGCGTTATTTATTTTTTGAACTATAAGAAATTATTCATTGAGAATTTTATTATAGAAGTTAATATAATTTTCAATTGCATAATCCCAACTATAATCTGAACAATATGCATTATTCATTAATTTAAACAATAGTTCTTTATCATTAAAGTAAACATCTTTTGCAATTTTAATTGTATCGCATAATGATTCACTGGAATAATCTTTAAGTTTAAATCCATTTCCATTATTTGATTTATAGTCATTTACAGTATCTTTTAAACCACCAATATTTGTTACAATTGGTAGTGTAGCATAATATAGTGCAATTAATTGGGCTATACCGCATGGTTCAAAATAAGATGGCATTAAAAAGAAATCTGAAGCCAAATAAATTTCTTTAGCAAATTCTGTATCAAAATCTATACAGGCAACATAATTATCTAATTTACCATTTAATTCACCAAATTTTATGTTACATTCTTCAGTACCTATACCCAATAAAACAAATTGTCCATCGCTTACAATCTCTTCAAGATTATCATAAATGATAGGAGAACCTTTCTGATCACCTAATCTGCAAATATATGAAAATAATGGAATGTCTTTATCAACTTTTAAATTTAATTTTTTTTGCAATTCCAGTTTTGATTTTTCTTTAACCATTAAAAATGAATTGAAATTATCAGAATATCTATTATATATGCTTGTATCCAAACCATTTAAAAAACCAATAACATTTTTTTCACGATATAAATCCTGTAAACCAGCAGCAATAGTAGAATTAGGATCTTTAATTGACTCAGCATAGTCCGGACTAACAGTTAACACATAATCTGCAGTTGAAACCGAACACTCTAGCATGTCTACTTCATCGCCTTTCCATTCGAATCCAAGATAATATTCAAATAAATCTTTAGGATTATCTTTACTGAATTTATAAATATTACGGAAGAATGCATTGTGAATAGATACAACATACTTGCAATTTAAATCATTTTCATTTGCTTTACATATTGATGTGACAAATCCCTCATGATAATCGTTTGTTTGAACTATATCAGGATTTAAAGATTTTTGAATAATGAGTTCATATATTGCCCGGCAGAAAAATGCCCATCTTACAACTTCATCATCATGATTATGGATAGTATCCCTGTAGAAATAATAATCATTTTCAATTAAATAAACATTTACTCCTCTTAATTTTTTATATAAAAATTTTCCTTGGAGTTTGTTACTGTCTACATTAATTGTCATGTCTTTGTTTTTAATTTCAAATTCACCTATCTCTTTAAAACCATCATCATTTAATTTTTTATAGTTGGGCAGAATAATGCTAATTTCAAAACCATCTCTTTTAGCAAATGCGTTTGCAAGACCGAACATTGCATCTCCCAAACCGCCATTTTTAAAAAGACCCTCATATTCAGTAGAACCTATAATTAAATGCATATTAACTACCCATTAAATATTCATAATGTGGAAACAGTATCATCTAATCCAAAATCATTTTCAACAATTTGTTTTTCTGAAATCATTGCGTTTTTGACAGTAACCCCTTTTTTAATCACACAAGAATCGAAAATAACAGAGTTTATTACACGAGCCCCCTCTTCAATAGTAATATTATTGCCTAAAACTGAATGCTCTATAACACCATTAATTTTATTGTTAAAACCACAGAAAGATTTTGTAAATGTAGCAGAATTCATTACAGATGGTTTTAATTTTATTTTTTTAGTAAAAATATTTGAATTTTTAAAATCTAAAATATCAAAGAAATCTTTTCCTTTATCAAGAGCCATCATATTTAGTTTCCATAAAGAATCTATAGTTCCAACATCCTCCCAAAAGTCATCAAATTTAACGATATTTACTGAGAGATTTCTTACAAAATAAGGAACAATATCCTTACTGAAACTAATTGCTTTGTGATTATTCTCATCAAAATATTTTAAAGCATTTAATAAAGATTCTTTCTTATAAATATAAATACCCATAGAAATTAAATTAGATTTAGGATTTTCTGGTTTTTCTTCAAAATCAATGACCTTATTATTTTCATCAACAGTGAAAATACCGAATCTGCTTGCTTCTTCAATAGGTATTTCACGCACATATACTGTTAAATCGGAATCGTATTCCAAATGTTTTTTATAAAAATTTTCATAATCGCCAGAGTAAACATGATCACAGTGAACAATCATTATGTCTTCAAAATCATCAGTTACACCAGCATTAACGAAAACTGATTGTGCAGTATCAAAATATTTAACATCATCATATAAAAATGAAGCTTTAGGAGGCAATATCTTTAGTTTATAATTTATAAATGTCTTCCAATCAATAAGATAATCAATCAATGAATCTTGAGCATATTGTGTTATTACACCTAAATTATCAATATTCGCAATATAAGAACTAGCTAAAGCAAAATCAATTAGATGATAAGAAGAACAAATATTTACCATTGCTTTAGATTGTTTATTTGTTAAAGGTTTCAATCTGGTACCTTTACCACCAGCTAATAAAAAACAGAATAGTTTATTCATATCTACCATTTTTATCCCTCAATTAAGTTATTATAAATTTCTATATAAGGCTTTGCCATTTTTTCCCAGCTATAATCTTCATTATAACAATTTTTTACAACTTGAGTCCATTTTTCTTTATTAATAAAGGTTTCCAATGATTTATTAACGGCACTTAAAAAGTCTTCAAGTTCATAATTATAAAATTTAAAACCATTTCCATCAGGATATTTGGAAAAATCAATAACAGTATCCTTAAGTCCGCCTACATTATGAACAATAGGAACCGTTCCATAATACATTGAAATTATTTGGCTAAGACCATTAGGTTCACATAAAGAAGGCATTAATAAAATATCTGATGCTTCGTAAAGTTGTTGGGCCAAATCTTCATTATGTTCAATACATGCAATGAAATTAGGATAATCATTTGAACATTGCCTAAATTCCTGGCGGTACTTCGGACCGTCACCCAATAAAATAAATTGGCAATTATTTTCCATTAAATAATCCATAATACCTAATAAATAATGACAACCTTTTTGTTTTCCTGATAAACGTCCGCAAAACATGAATAACGGAATATCTTCTCCAATTTCTAAATTAAATTTCTTTTGAAGAGTTAATTTAGCTTTTCTTTTATTTTCTAAAAATTCATCAAAATCATCAAATCTAGGATATAAATCATAATTTATACCGTTTAAAATACCAGTAACACCTCCATTTTCAATAATATATTTATCCAAATAAAAACCTTTTTCAGGAGTTTGAATATCTTCAGCATTTGAAATGCCAACAGTTACAAGTTTATTTGAATTTATAATTGATTCTTTTAAAAAACATACAGAATTTTCTTCCCATTTAAAGCCCAGATAATAGTTAAATAAAACCATGTCATCATTTTTAATTTTAAAATGACCTGGATAATAAACAGAATGAATCGTTAAAATAAATTTTGGTACCTTGGAAAGATTTGCCTTACATATTAGTGGTAAAAGACCATCTGGCTTATCATTTAAATGTATCACATCGATATTCCAATTCAAATGTTTGATAGTTTCAACAATAGCTCTTGAAAAGAAAACAAACCTCAAATAGACACTTTCACCAACATAAGCATCCTCATCACTAAAATAATGCTCGTTATCAATAAAAAAGAAATCAACATTTCCCAATTTACTTTTATAAAGATTAAAATTAACTAATTCATCCGAATACTTAGAATTATCCCCAATATGAATACTGGTTAAAAATTCAAGGTTTTCATCATCAATGCTTTTAAATTTTGGCATTATAACTTTTACATTAAAATTATCTTCATTACTTAACACTTTAGATAGGCCCGAAACATAATCCCCTATGCCGCCAATCTTAAAAAAACCTTCAGCTTCTAATGTAGAAATTAGAATTTCCATCATATCACCTAATATGGTAAAATTCCAATATGTCTTGCAACACCAGGATCAATATTTTTATAATGAGCCAAATAACATCCGAACCATTCTAAAGGAATTAAAAGAATGAATGGTGCGAGAATTTTATCAACATCGGCAAAATCATCTAAATTCAAGATAATACAATTAGCATTAATAGATTGGCAAAATTTAATAGATTTTTTAGTAATAACATCCCCATCACAATCAGCATCTAGAAAAATAAGAGAGGTATTCTCATCGACCCTTTCAATTAAGCCATGTCTAAATTCTGAAGAATATAATGGGCAGGAATCAATATTAGAACCCTCCATAAATATAGTCATGGAAGTTTTATATGCTAATCCGTAATTAGGCCCTGCACCTAAACAATAAAACATTGTTTCATCCTTATATTTCTTGGCCAATTGTTTATACTCATCATGAGTTTTTTCAATTAAATCTTTTAAAATATCTGGAAGAGTTAAAAGTTCTTTTATAATTTCATCATGTCCTAATGATTTAAATAAAATATAATACTGACAGAATAATTGGGTTAAATGGGTTTTTGTTCCAAGAATTCCAATTTCGTGTCCACATCTTGTAATAACAGAAATATCTGCTGTTTTAGCAATGGTACTTTCAGGTTCATTACAAATTGCAACAGTTTTTATATTATATTCTTTTGCTTTTTTCAATGCTGCAATAGTATCTTCAGTTTCACCAGATTGTGAAGCAAAAATAGCTATTGAATTTTCATTATTAGTTAACTTTTTATCATAAGAAAACTCATAACCCAAATAAGACTGAACATTAACAGTAGAATATATTTTCATTGCATCCATTATTGAATAACAGGAAGAAATAGAAGATCCGCTGCCTATTAAATAAATTTTATCAGCATTTTTTACTAACTCAGATACATCATCCATTAATTTTAGTTCAGAATCAATTGTTTTTTTTAAAACTTCGGGTTGTTCTAAAATTTCATCTAAAATTTTGTACTTCATAACATAAAATATATCAAAATTATATTAAATATTTTTTTGTTATGCCAAAAAATTCATTACGGGACAAACCCATTCTAATTTTTGTTATATCGGATACTTTTAAACTAGTTTATAAAAACTATTTGTATTATGATTTTTTAAACAAAAATATGTGATATTGTAAAAGTTTAATATATTTTAATAATTATAAGTAGTTGGATTAATCATATAAACTATTACCTTTACTATCCATAGCTACAATAAGTGGGCCGAAGTCTTTAACTTTTAAATTCCAAATAGCTTCAGGCATTCCCAAATCCAACCAGTCGACACTTTCTATCTCTTCAACAGCATCAACATATAATGCAGCACAGCCTCCAGTTGCAACCACATAAACTGCTTCATTTTCAACCAAAGCTTCTCGGACAGTATCGTCCATACCTCCTTTTCCAATAACAATTTTTGCACCCATTGCAATTACATCACTCTGATACGGATTCATACGCATTGAAGTGGTTGGACCAATAGCGACCATTTTATAGTCATCCCCATCCTTTGATATTATTGGACCTGCATGAAAAATAGCTGCACCACCAATATCTCTTGGAGCGCCTTGTTCGATAATTCTTTTATGTGCTTGATCTCTTGCAGTTAATATGTTTCCGGTTAAACTAATAACATCACCAATTTTCAAATCAGCGACACTTTCATTGGTAATCGGTACATTAATTTTTTTCTCCATTTATACACCTTTAAACAAAATATATAATTTAAAAAATAATCAAAATTAAATTATCATATAAAATATTTAGAATTAATATTATTTAAACATGACAAAAAAGGACATAATATGTTCCAATGTTTTTAAACTTATCTGGAGCCCAATTGTTTCATCACCACATTTTCTTTTTAATTTATTTATATTATAAAATACAATTTTAAATTAACATTCATGATGGCAATATTGGATTATGTAAAAATTACTTATTGCTCGAAAAAACTAATGAGGGCTTAATCTATGGATAATAAAAAAATAATTATAATCGGAATAATACTGCTTATCATTGTAGTGGGAATCATTTTACTAATGATGACTTCAGCAAATTATGAAAGAATTGAAATAACACCAAATGGAACAAGTATAGAAGTTCCGGCCAATCAAACCAAATGTATTGGAGATATTGGAACTGTAAAAGTTTGGAACTGGAACGACGGAATATTAGTTACAGCCAATAGTCAGGGAAACAGCAACCTCAGCAAATTAACTGAACTAAGTTTTAATAATCTGAATGACTTAATAAAAAATGGAGATAAGAAAAATTTTGATGGTGTTACATGTTATGTGATAAATGCCAATGACTTGTTAAAAATCAGCATATTTGATGCCGTTAAAGTAAATTATAACGGCAAATTCTACTGCATCCCCTTATCCAATGAAACTACTCATGACAATATAATAATTTGTTGTAAAGACAAGGATGTTGCATTGCATATGGCCAAATCAGTACAATACAAAAATGTTAATCTAACCAGCAATTCTAATTATACAATTCGTGCTCTAGAAAACATTACTGGAAATTTACTTGCTAACAGTTAACCACAATACTAAATCTTAAATAATGATTAACTATATAAATTTAAGTGGTGAACATTCGTGGAAATATTAAACAATACACTAGTACAATTAATTATTGTAATACTTATCTTTTTTGTTTTAACTATTGTGGGTAAGTTCATATACGGAAAAATAAAAAATATAACAGATAAACATGTAAATGTAAATGAATTACTGCCTGAAGATGAAGTTCATACTTTAAAGCAGGTTTTTTATTTAATTATGATGGCATTGTGTGTTGTAAATATTTTTTATTCCATTACTGTAGCTGAAACTGACCTACATTATCTAATGATATTTGATATTCTACTTTCACTATATCTTGCAATCACATTAGATATGAGTTCCAGGAAAAAATATCTTATATGGTTGTTATTAATTCCATATGGATCATTAGCATATTCTTTATTCGGTCTTAGTTTAGTGATTTTAATAGAATTAATTCATATTTTAATCTTTGTATACTATGGAAAAATTTATTTCGATAAATTTATGGAATATACTAATTCACATGGTTTGGGAATAACCATAATAATATTATTTATAATAATTTTCGGCGGATTTTTTGTAGCCCAATATTCCGAAGGTGCAAATGCTCTGGATTCACTTGTAATTGTTTCCAATGAATTCACAGGTAATGGATATTCTGTTTTTGGTGAAACAATCCCAGGTAAACTCAATAGTTTATTGCTAGTTTGGGGAGGATATGTAATTTCCGGAGCAAGTGCTGCGACATTGACTGCAGCAATTTTAACAAGACATTTCAAAAAGCAATTTGCAGAATTAAAAGCATTAATTGATGAAGGAGATGAAAATAATGGAAACTAATCTATTAATTATTATTTTTCACATATTGGCCTCAATTGGAATTTTTGCCGTTTTAGTATATGTCGGCGATTATCTTACCCATAACGATAGATTAATATCCTGGTTTAAAAATTCAAGGTTTGCAAATCCTCTGGAATATTTTCCTTCCGAAGAAGTATCCTCATTAAATCAAGTTTCTTATTTGATAATGATGCTGATTTTTATTGTAATCAGTTTATATCTACTATTTGACTGGACAGATGGTTCGTATTTCATATATTGTTTAGACATTATTGTTTCAATATACCTTGCTCTTAAACTTGATAAAGAGCCATTTAAAGGAAAATTAATATTATTTTTATTAATTCCATTTGGTTCCATATCCGGATTAGTATTTGGAGACAGTTGGGTTATTTTATTAGATATATTCCACGTTATCGG
This sequence comes from Methanobrevibacter sp., assembly GCF_045646045.1. Taxonomy (GTDB): domain Archaea; phylum Methanobacteriota; class Methanobacteria; order Methanobacteriales; family Methanobacteriaceae; genus Methanocatella. The sequence goes on from NZ_JAZRJY010000151.1 coordinate 19,817, forward strand.
ATATCTTTATTATACCAAAATTTACTTCCGCAAATTCATGAAATATACTGAGAATAATGGATTGGGAATAACAATAATGCTGTTATTTACAATAGTAACATTTAGTTTTATATTTACCATGATTGTTGAAGATGTTTCTCCAATGGATTCAATGACTATGGTTACCAATGCATTTACAAGTAACAGTTATGAAGCCAGTGGAAAAATCATGGTTGGAAAACTTAATTCATTAATCATAGCATGGGGAGGCTTTATCTTATCTGGTGTTGGTACAGCAACTTTAGCTGCTTCAATAATAAACAGATATGTTGACCGTGAATTTGCTGAAATGAAAGAGTATATCAGAAATAAAAAAGAAGAGAATTAAACCTGATGACTATGAAATCCATTAGAATATTGTTTAAATAATTAGTGCAATATATTTGATAAAATTAATATATTTGTTATGCTAAATTTTTATATGAATATAAAAGAAAAATAGTAGGATAATTTTATTATGTCAAGTATGAGTAGTGTCGCAGGATTATCAAAATATATACAAACACTTCCAAGAACAAGATATTCCATAATGGGCATCTGTATTTTAAGTTTTTTAACTGGAGTAATATATTGCTTTATAAATCCTCAGGATAGCCTAACAGAAAATTTTTTACTTGAAGGAATGTGTACTTTCATGATATTTGGTATTAGTTCTGTTTTAAGCGGCAGCCTTAACCAGTATGGAGTAAAGGTACTCCATGGAATTAACCTGAAAATGAAACATTCAATGTTTCTATCTCTTGTTTCCATGTTCTTTATTTGTTCTATTCTGGTTATTGGTGGATTTATCTCACTAATAAATCATGAATACCTATATGTTAATTCTTTACTGTTTGGATGCGTGGTTGTTTATGGATTCAATACATTAGTATTATGGAGTACAACCCAGATTGGATTTTCAAAATCAGCCATCATAGGATTTATCCAGCCAGTGTTAATTTTATCAATGCTTGTTTTATTATTATTCTTATGGAGTGATTCATCCGTATTATCAACATCAATAATAATCAGTACAATGATAAAAACAATAGTTGCATGTATCATATTTATTTTGGCAATATATTCTTTTATTTCAATAATCTCATCACCTTTAAAGAAAAATCTGAATATCGGAATGCTGGATTTATTAAGTTTATTTATTATGCATATGAACGAAGGATCTAATCTTTTGGAATCCACTTTTGAAGAAATGGGTGAATCAATTGATACTGTAGTTACATTCATTAGTTTCAAGGGAAAGAATGGTATTAAATCATTATTCATATCACCGTCTGTCCATCCTGGGCCTTTAGGCAATATTGGCGGATCTAACATGCCAACAATCCTTGCAAACAAATTTGACCATTTCACTATGGTAGCTCATGGTCCATCCACACACGATTTTAACCCAATATCTGTTAATGAAATAGATAAAATTGAAAAATGTATCAAAGATGGGTTGAATGAAATAGAATACAGCAAAAATGCAAGTAAATTCAAAAGATATTCCCATAATGCAGCAAATATTGGAGTTCAATTCTTTAACAAAGGAATGGTAATATTATCAACTTTTGCACCTAACGGCAGTGATGATATTGAATTCGGTGTTGGTCTTACAATGATGACTCAAAGTATCAGTAAATGTAATGTAAAAGATTCCGTCATTGTAGACTGCCATAATTCATTCACCCCAGAAAGTGGTGAAGTATTGCCTGGAAATCCTGAAGTATTTGATTTAATAGACGTTATTGATAAAGTTGAATTAAATAATGAAGAATACAATAATATAAAAGTAGGCTGCTGTGCAGATACTATGGATGACCTCGATAAACAGGAAGGTATTGGAGAAAGTGGATTGAAAGTTATGGTAATTGATATATCCGGTCAAAGAACTGCATATGTTTTATTTGATTCAAACAATATGGAAATCGGATTCAGACAGGAAATTATTGATGCTACAAAAGACCTGGATATTGATGAAATTGAAGTCATGACAACTGATACACACACAGTCAATACATTATCAAGAGGGTATAATCCTGTTGGAATAGAAAAAAGGCCTGAAATTATTGAATATGTAATAAAATGTATAAAAATAGCTATTGATGATTTGGAAGAGGTTGAGGTTGGTACTGGAACTAAAAAAATTAAAAACCTCAATACATTCGGTCCAAAAAATTCAACTGAACTCATTTCAACAATAAGCTCAGTTGTCGCAGTAAGTAAAATAATAGCTCCAGTTTTATTAATTACTGCATTATTTATTGTATTTATATGGATATTTTATGGAAATTTACATATAATTGGTTAATAAAATCCAAACAATAATCCATGTGAAAAAGAAAGGCAAGATACAATCCCATATTTTTTGAGATCTATCAAGTTCTTCTGATGCGATATTATCTGCAATTTTAGTTGAAGCATAAATAAAAGCAATACCAAGCAATAAACCAATCATATCGTTTTTGAATCCTAAAATACCGATTGAAAATAAACCAGATAACACACCAGCAATTATACCAAATACAACATTAATTGATGTAAGTTTAATAGTATCGTCCAAAATATTTCCTCCAAAAAATAAATTAAATAGAATAAATATAATTTAATAATTAATAGTATATTAAAGTATTGATAATCAAAAGGTGTATAAAATGAAACCTATGTCAAATGTTGACATTTTTACAATTAGTGATGAACTTAATAATTTATTGACAGGTGCTAGAGTAGACAAATCATTCCAACCAAGCAAAGACATTGTTGTAATGAGATTTCATGTAGCTGGTACTGGAAGAGTTGATTTGGTGATGGAATGTGGTTCAAGAATACACACAAGCAAATATCCTCTTGAAAATCCCACCAATCCACCAACATTTCCAATGCTTTTAAGAAAAAGAGTCAAAGGAGCTCATGTTATAAGTGTTACTCAGCATAATTTTGATAGGGTTGTTGTGATTAAAGTTAAAAAAGACAAATATTATACTATTGTGGTGGAATTATTTGATAAAGGAAATATCATATTATTGGATGAAGACAACAATATTATTTTACCTCTTAAAAGAAAGCAAATGTCTACAAGAGATATTAGTTCCAAAAAGGAATATATTTTCCCTAAAGAAAGAGGAATCAATCCAATCAGCACAACTGAAGAGAAATTTAAAGAAGCATTTATCCAGAATGATAATGATGTTGTAAGAACTCTTGCGGTTAATGGTCTTGGAAGTCTATATTCAGAAGAAATCATTGAAAGAGCAAACAGTTATACAGAAATTGATAAACATACACCAAATAGTGATTTGACAGAAGAACAGATTTCTGCATTGTTTAAAGGATTTACAGAATTATTCAATGCCCTTAAAAATGAAGAATATAAGCCCCAAATTGTAAAAGATGGTAAAAAAGAAGATGTTATTCCACTTGATTTGATAAAGTATGATGGCTTTGAAAAAGAGTATTACGATAACTTCAACGAAGCGTGTGACGAATTTTACTCCAAAAAAGTCAATACCGATATAAAAGATATCAAGGAAAAGGCCTGGAATAAAAAAGTAAACAAGTTTGAAAAAAGATTACGTATACAAGAAGAAACACTTGATAATTTTAATAAAACAATTGAGACAAGCCAACATAAAGGAGAGTTAATCTATTCTAATTACACCACCATCGAAAATATAATAAATGTTGTTAACTCAGCTATAAGTAAAGAATATTCTTTTAAAGAAATTGGTAAAATTCTCAAAAAAGCTAAAGAAGATGGAATGGCTGAAGCTCAAATATTCGAATCCATCGATAAAATGGGAATTCTAACATTAAAAATTGAAGATACATCCATAATTATCGATCCAAAATTGTCAATACCTGAAAATGCGGAAAGCTATTATGAAAAAGCTAAAAAAGCTAAAAAGAAAACAAAAGGTGCTATAATAGCTATTGAAAATACTAAAAAACAACTTGAAGAGATTAAATCTAAAAAAGAAGTTGCAATGGAAAATATTTCCATACCTAAAAAGAGAGAAAAGAAAAATCTCAAATGGTATGAGAAATTACACTGGTTTATCACATCAGACAATACATTAGTAATTGCAGGACGTGATGCCGGATCCAACGAAGCAATTTTTAAAAAATATTTAGACAATAATGATATATATTTGCATGCAGACATACATGGTGCATCATCAGTTGTGGTGAAATTAGAAGGAAAGTCATTAAATGACACAATACTTAAAGAATCTGGAGAGTTTGCTGCTTCATTTTCATCTGCCTGGTCAAAAGGTTTCACAACACAGGATGTATTTTGGGTTCATCCGGACCAGGTATCAAAAACACCAGAGCCGGGAGAATTTTTAAAGAAAGGGTCTTTTGTAATAAGAGGAAACCGTAATTTCATAAGAAGTGCAAGGGTAAAACTAGCAATCGGAATAGTTGACTATGAAGGAAAAAGAATAATGGCCGGACCTGTAGAGGCACTTGAAGCACACTGTGAAAATTATGTAGTATTAAAACCGGGTTACACTAAAAAAGAAGCAATTGCTAAAAAGATTCTACATAAAATAGATGAAGATGAATTAATAACAATAGATGATATTATACGAGTATTACCGTCAGGAAAATGCGATATAGATGAAGAATATCATCAAAGAAAAAAATATGAAAAGAATTAATCCTGATAATTTTCAGGATTATATTCAAAATATTCATTTGGATTTAAAATAACAGTACTGATTTTTGGATTGAACTGCATTACAAAATTCGCAAAAATAGTTGGATCCTGTTCTATAGGAGGGAATGTATTGTAATGCATAGGAATAGTAACTTTAGGATTTAACCACATTGAAGCAAGAGCAGCTTCAAAAGGACCCATAGTAAATTTATCACCAATAGGCACCATTACTATATCCGGTTTATAAATATCACCAATAATTGTTTTCATATCACTAAATAAACCAGTATCACCACAATGGAATATTGAAGTACCGTCTTCAAAAGTAACTAAAAAACTAGCTGCAACACCACCAGGAACAGTCTCTTCAACCATGTCGATATCAGATGAATGTCTTGCATCAAGCATGGTAAATTTTATGTCTCTGAATACAAAGGAACCGCCAATGTTTACACCAATAGTTTCGATACCCTGTTTAGATAAAAATAAAGATATTTCATGAATAGCTGCAACAGGTGCATTGGTTGAATTGGAAATATCCAATGTATCACCTAAATGATCAGAATGTCCATGAGTAACTAAAATAATATCAGGATTTAACTCTTCAACAGGAACCGGACAGGAAGGATTGTTACTTATGAATGGGTCAATTAGAATATGTACGTCATCATCACTTATTATTTCAAAAGCAGAATGACCTAACCACCTAATTTCCATTAAGCAACTCCTCCAATACTATTTAAAATTACAGTCTCATCCAAATTAGAAGCAATGTCCCAAGTTTTCTCGAAATCAGCCCTAATGTTTGAAATGGATTTTCTATCATCATAGATTGCACCATATTCTGAATTTTCAACTGTATAACCATCAGAAATTATCATTGCATGAGAATCATCTGTAATTAAATTAATAGCATGTACCTTAGGTACTGTTTTAATATGAACTCCTTGTTTTAAAAGTGATGCAATTAATACAGTATATGAAATGTCTGATAAATCAAATTCATCAATGATTACTCTGGAATAAATTGTAGGAACATGTGACAGGAATCTGTCAGACAAATTGTTTAAAGAAGGAATTTCCAACATGATTTCCTTATTTACACTTACAGCCAATTGCTCAAATGCATCATTTGAAGTAATTAACTCATTACCCAACAAGACATTACCTTTTAGAGATTCAGGTACCGGTAATCTTTCTGGATTATTAATGTCAATCTCAATATCCCTTGGTTGTGTAGTGGATTCCAAGTTAACTTCAGGCTGAGATAATGCTCTTTTAATTTCTTCAGTTTTATCAGCAGTTTCATTGATGACAGGTACATCATCATAAATATTGTTAGTTGAACGTTTTTTAGGTTTTCTAGTAACTTTAATTGGTTTTTCGTATGCAGGAGTGAAATCTAATTCATTATCTAAATCTATTTCTTTTTCTTCTTGATTTACTACATGTAATACTGCTTTAGACTCATCAATTTCAGGAGCTTCAAAGAACTCTCTTGGAGATATGGAGTCATCTTTATCTGATTCATAATATTCCCATAAACCACTATCATCAATATCTTCACCATAATCATAATCATCATTTGAAGGTCTTACTATTAAAGGACCATTGTTGTTATCATGATTAGATTTTTCTTTTCTTTTTGGAAGATTAATCGATGGTGTGTTTATGTCTGCTGAATTTAAGAAGTCTTTAATAAGCCCACTTGTTTTTTCAGCATTAGAATCAACAAAATAGCTAATAATCAATATTATTCCAACGATAGCTATTAAAAAACCAACCATTAATAAAACATCTATAAGGTTATATGCTATAACTTCATATGATATAACCACACCAATTACAAATAAAATAATTCCTGATACAAATTTTAATGTATTTCCCAATTTGTTCACCCTTCATCAATTAATATTCACTCTAATACTATTATTTATTAGTAACACTATTAATAAACCTAATGGTTGAAAAAATCAAATACTAATAAAAAATTGCTTTAAAAAAAACAAAATATATAAAGTTAATACTTTTTTAATTTTAAGTAATATTAATATTTGTCAAAAATCTACAATTATATGGTGAAAGAAATGAACTCCATAAAAAAATTTATCAACGAAGAATCAGGACAAGGTGCCGCCGAATATATATTATTATTTGGAGGAGTAATAGTAATTGCTCTTTTAGCATTAACCATATATAGATCATATATGGAAACCAGTGATAGAAGTTTAAAAGCAAAAGACGACATAATTGATGTAAGAAACACAATTCTGGATAATAGAACCCATGTTTAAAAAAATAGACAATAAAGGACAAAGTAGTGCAGAGGTAATTCTTCTGATTGGAGGATTGCTAGTTATAATATTATTTGTAGCATCTTACATTACAAATATAATAAACACTACACAAAATTCTTTTAAAACATTAATTACACAAGAAAGAGATTTTTTAATAAATAAAATATGATAAGGGGAGATATTCTCTCCTTATTCATCTAAAATTTTGTTTAAACATTCATTCCAAGATTCAGAATTAATATTTGTTAATTTCATTGAAGTTCTTGTTAATTTTCTAATATGCTGAGGACATGCACCTATACATGCACCGCACAAATTACAGAATGTTAAATTGGTTTCAGCTTTACCGTCAACAATTTCAACTGCATTACATGAACAAACGTCCTGACATGCATGGCATGAGTCGCCTTTACAGATAGATTCTTCTGTTTCAACAACTTCTAATTTTCCTGCAAACGGTTTGGTAACATTAACTGCATCTACAGGACAAATTTCAGCACACCAAGAACAATTTACACATGAATCTTTAACAATATAAGCAGTTCCAGTAATTTCCGGCACTTCAATTTGATCTTGCAACATACATGTTGAACAAATTTCAATGATTGCATCTTGAGGACATACTCTTTTACATATTCCACAATAGACGCATTTAGATGTATCAACTTCAATACTGTTATTCATTAAGTCTACGCTTGAAGTTGGGACATTACTTATTGTAATAGCTCCAGGAGGACATAATTCCTCACAGAAACCACAATAAATACATTTTTCATCATCAATATTAATTTCTCCCCTAAGTAATGATTCTCTATCAGGGAGTTTTCTTTCAAACAATATTGCATCTCTTGGACAGGCAATAGAACATCTTCCACAGTAAACACAGTCATCATCACATATTTCAGACTCCACTTCCCATATCGGATAATTATCCATTTCTTTAACGGAAGTGCCATCTATAGTTAATGACAATGCATCAAACGGACAGGCTGAAGAACATAACCCGCACAATACACAGGAATCTGCATTTACGGAAAGCAAATCCATTTCTATTAATCCGCGTGCTATTGGTACTACAGGACCTAATCTTAAAGAAGTTGTTGGACAAACTTCAGTACAGATTCCACAGCCCAAACATTTACTGTCATTATATTTTAATTTACGAACTTCAGAACCGGTTCTTTCTACATCAAACATGTATTATCCCTCTCATGCTTTGGATATAGCTTGGTTAGGACAATTCTGAATACATAAGTCACAATCATCACAGTTTTCAGGAACGATTTTCACATCACCATCTTCCTCTATGATTGCTCCCTGTTCACAAAGTTTAATGCATAAACCTTGAACTGGACAATTTTCAATATGTCCACAAACATCAGAATCAATTTTAACTGCCATATAACCACCTCAATTACATACCTAAAATTAATTAAAAAAATTAATTATGGTATGATATTTTATTATTTATCGAAATGCATTAATAAACATATCGATTAAATTTCGCGATTAATGATGATTATCCCATTTCTGTTAATCTCACCAGACCGGATTCTAGTGGAAGAAATTGGATTTCCATCTTCAGCCAATACAAAACTAACAATAACAATATCAAGAGGTTCCATACCTTTAGATAATCTAATTTCATTGATTTTTAAAGCAGTAGGTTCAGTTTCTTCACTGACAACAATCGCATCAAAATCTTCCTCATAAATAGTTGTTCCAAAAGGATCTTCTAATGGTACAACATTAAAATTAGATTTATCACTAAAAAACAACTTTAAATTGTTCATTCTCTCTTTACATGAATCAATATCTCCTTTTAAACCACCAAAAGCATCAGAAGTTACTCCAATTTCTATCTGATCGCCTAATTCAAAAGCAGTTGATAATAACTTTTTATGACCGTCATGAAACTTATCAAAAGTACCTCCAACAGCCACCTTAGCATATTTTTTAGTTCCCATAATATTGTTCCACATTAGTTAAGTGATTAATATTATATTAAAACTATTATAAATTATTAGCTATTTGAAAAAAAAGAAAAAAAGAAGTTAATTAGAATGGAAGACTTTGATAATATGCAATAAGTTTATAATTATAATTATTCCAATTAACAACTTCACCCAATGAGTTTCTACGATTTATTGTATCACCAACAATCCATGTATCACCAATCAAGACTTGAGACCACACATGACCAGAAACCTCATCACCAAAATCACATTTACCATGGACATATCTAGCAGGAAGGCCTGAAGCCCTATATAAAGCAACGACCAAATGAGCCTGGTCAACACAATTTCCATGACCCGCATGCAATGTTCCTAAACCACCATAATACGTATCATAATAGTAATCATAAGAAATTTTATCCCGCACATAATTAAATATTGCCCTTGCCTTATCTGTAGGATTTGTTAAACCTTTGGTCAATTTTTCTGCAAGTGCAACAATCTCGGCATTTGAAACCGGACAATTAATAGAATCTGATAAATATGGTGCTAAATTTGAAATCTTATTTTTAGTATACAATACATTTTCTGATACAAATATATATGAACTGCCAGCAGTATTTCTTTCAGCATACTTATAAACAATTGGATACTCCCCTTTAGGCAAACCACCAATAGAAATAGTAGCAATACCTTCATCATCTGTCCTTGCATGTTGAGATATGCCATTATATATGAATTCAATGTCTGCATTTGAGATTGGATTTTCATAGGCATCCAATACGGTTACTGAATAATCCCTATATAAATCCAAATACACAGTTACATCATAAGCAATGAAAATAGCCCCATCAACCAGAATATGATTGGATATACTGTTTGCAGCATATAATGGATTATCGAGTGACGTTTTAATATCATAATATCCCACAGGCAGATTAATATTTAAACTAGCAACACCTGAAGCATTAGTAGTTCTGGTATAGGATTTGCCCCGAATATTAAATGTAACATCCATACCCTCCAATGGATTGTTATTGATATCAGTTAAAACTGCAGTAAATGCTTTGCTCTCACCAAAACTAAAAATCAAATCATCACTAGATAAATAAACCGGAATTTTTGAAACAAAAACAGTACTTGATTTTTCATTATAATCTATATCATCAACATCGGAATAGCTATATGAAATTTCATAAGTGCCCGGAAATAGACCAATATCCAAACTAGCAACACCATTGGCATCAGTAATACTGTCATATGACTGATCCATTAAATTAAATGTAATAGTTTCATTAACCATAGGAACTGATTTTAAATCAGTTAAAGCAACATAAAATTTAGATCCATCCTGATAAATCATTTCTAAATCATTTCCAGCTAAAATATTAGTCGGATTAGATACTACTAATGTAGTGGATGATTTAAATGGATAATAATTAGAATTTCCTTTAAATTCATATTCTAAAGAGTATCTGCCCTCATAAAGATTTGAAATAATAACTTTAGCCTCACCATTTTCATCAGTAACCCCATTTATATCAACACCATTATACCTGAAATTAATATCGGCCATAGGAATTGTCTTATTATTTAAACCAAACAATGTAACAGCATATTCTCTATCAATACCCGCAACCACATGAGCATCAGAAGCTTCAATAATAGCAGGAGATTTATCAATTTTAATCTTATTGGAAACTGATAAACCATTATAATTAGTAGCAGTGATAATATATTCACCCGTGTCAAGGTTAATATTTAAAGATGCATTTCCATCATTATCAGATACTCTAGTATATAATACTCCATTAATATTAAATGTGACATCACTATAAGCTAATGGATTGCCCATATCATCAAGAAGATGTGCAGTAAATTTATTGCCGTCCTTATAACGCATGTTTAAATCAGTGGCAGTTATTGTAGGCAATACCACAATATTATTAGAATATATTTCGCCATTAATTGTGTTGATAGTGGAAATGATATATTTTCCAGGATTAAGATTAATATTCAATCTTGCAGTACCCTCTTCATTAGTGGTACGAGTATAGAATACACCATTTATATTAAAATCGACATTTTGATTGGCTAATGGATTGCCTTCACCATTTACCAGATGAACATAAAATTGAGTATCATTTTTATAAAATTTTACAACATCTGAAGCATACATAGTATTAAGTACAATAATTTTATTAGAAGACATTTCACCATTAATAGGATTGATTGCAGTCAATATATAATCTCCCGGAAGAAGATTGATATTCAACCTTGCAGTACCCTGTGCATTGGTTTTTCTTTCATAAAAAATCCCATTAATATTAAAAGTAACCCCAACATCATTTAAAAAATTACCATCAGCATCAATAAATGTAGCATAATACTGTGTATCGTTTTTATAATATTTTTCAATGTCATATCCACTAATTGTAGATAATACATTTATAGTATTGTTAGCAGAAGATGATTGATAGTCATCTGTACCATTAAAAAAAGAAGCAATATTATAACTTCCAGGATTTAAATTTATTGCTATTGAGGCGATACCTTCATTATCAGTTATTCTAACATAATTATTTCCATTAACATTAAATATTACACTTTTATTAGACAATAAATTTCCATCTTTGTCAGATAATACAACTTTAAATGCGGTTCCATCATTATAATATGATTGAGTATCATTTCCGGATAAAACACTTTGTTTTATGTCCCCATCATTAGAAGAATAATTTTCTCCACCATTATTAGAATTTACTTCTCCGATAGAATCAGGACCAGAAACATCCAAATTCTCTGAAAAAATAGTGGCATTATTATTTAATAAATTAATATCATTATTTGCATTGTTTAAATCAATTGCTGAAACAGAACCGACAATAATGAACAGTAGCAAAACAATAGAAAGATTTATTAGACAACGTTTATTAAAAATTTTTTCACCACCTACCAAATAACAAATATTCTAATAAAAAAAATGAATATTCATTTATAATACATAATAAAATTTTGTGAAAAATTATATTTAAATTTGGTGATTTTGTAGGTTAGAATAATTTCAAACACATTAAGATTATGAAATGTTTATAGAAAAAAAGTAAAAAAAAATTCCAAAAAAATACTATAATCGATTCTTTTAAAAAAAAAAGAAAAAAAGAAGTTAATTAGAATGAAATACTTGAATAATAACCATGAAGATCATAATTATAATTATTCCAATTAACTACATTATCAAATGAGTTTCTGTTACTAGTTGAATCACTAACAACCCATGTATCTCCAATTAAAACCTGAACCCATACATGACCATAAACACCGCCGCTACTAAATGAACATGTTCCATGCACATATCTAGCTGGAAGTCCTGCTGCCCTGTATAAAGCAATGGATAAATGAGATTGGTCAACACAATTACCGGTTCCTGCATTCAAAGTACCTACAGCACCATAATGAGTATCATAATAGAAACTATAAGAAATTTCATCTCTAACATAGTTATAAATTGCTACTGCTTTATCATAGGAATTTGTACATGAAGCAGTCAAACTCCTAGCAAGATTAACAATAGCTTCATTTGTAACCTGACAGTTAGTAGAACTGGATAAGTATGGACTTAAATCAGTAATTGTATTCTTACTATCTAAAACACTTTGTGGTTCATACAATTTAAGGGATTTAATAGATACTGTACCAGGTAACTGATTAGTTAAACCATAATACACTATGACACGAGTAAATGCATAAACAACACCATCATAACCTATTGTACCAATGTTAGTATCAACAGAATTAGGTGTATTACCTGAACCCATAACAAGCAACAGATTATTTGCAAGATTAACGAAATCATTGAAACTGCCCATATCTGCTGCAGCGCCAGGGTTAGAAGGACTATTTATTGTACCCATAATATACAAATCAGATAAATCACCCATATTTATACTGACAATAGCTTCAGATAATAAATATAAATATTCGGCATTAGTGAAAATATCTCCGCCAACTTTAACTACTTCAGGTAATGCAGCATTTTCTTCAATATAACCATTCACATAATTAGCAGCTGAAATTAACTCATTAATACTGATAGTTCCTTTAACATGAATATATGCCATACCGGAATTATTTTCATAACTGAAAACAACAGGATATGTACCTTTACTAGTTAAATTGTCTATTTTAATACTTGCTACACCATTAGAATTGGTCAAAGCCCATGTAGTGATATCATTATAATAAAATGTAATATTAGCCCCTACAATAGGTTTATGATAAGCATTAAATAATGCAGCATGGAACTCACCAGCAGTTCCTATAATTAGGTCAATATCTTCTGCTTCAAATATAGTACCGTTAACTAAAACGTGATTGGTTATAGATTTTGCTGAATAAAATCCGTTATCAATTGAAGTGACAATTGGATAATATCCTGTTATAAGACCTATATGTAATTTGGCTTCACCAGACTTATTTGTAACTCTAGAATAGTTAACACCATTAATAGACATATTAATAATAACGTCACTAACAGGAGTGTTATTAATATCAACTAATTTTGCAATAAAATTACCGTCGTCTCCAAATTCCATGAAAACATCCTCTGCAAGGAGTTTAGCATACAATTTATTAACAACAACAGTATTTGATCCTTGATAATAATCCATTTCATCAATTTTAGAATGAGTATATGTAATTGTATATGTACCCGGAACTAAATTAATAGCAATACTTGCAATACCTTCATCATTAGTAGTACGGTTATAATCAACGCTGTTTATATTAAATGTAATAGTTCTATTAGATAATGGTTTGCCTGATAAATCAGTCAATTTAACATCAAATCTAGAACCGTCATGATAAACCATATCCAAATCTTCACCATATACGATTACAGTTGAATTAGCTACTATTAACTTACTGCTTGAAGCTGATGGATAATAATTCATACTTCCATCAAACCAATATTCAATGGAATAAGATCCTATTGAAAGATTATTTAATGCAATGCTTGCCTTACCATTTTTATCAGTAACTGCATCAACGGTATAATTGGCATATTTAAAGTGCACTATTTCGCCCTCAACAGTACGATTATTCTCTCCCATTAAATGAACAGTATAATTTCTAGGGATACTAATAATAACATGGGCATCTTTACCAGTTATTGTAGTATTTGCTTTATTAACTATAATATTATTGGATATGGATAAACCCCTATAGTCCATAGATGTTATAATATATTGACCTACATTAAGATTGATATTTAAATAAGCATTACCATCATCATCAGAGGTACGATTATAGAATACACCATTAATATTGAATGTTACATTAGTATTAGCCAATGGATTTCCAACATCATCAACAACATTAACTGCAAACCTGCCATTCCTATAGTTCATGGTTAAGTCATCAGCAGACATTGTAGGTAAAACCTCAATAGAATTACCATGTGCCTCATTATTAATAGGATTAATAGCAGTAATAGTATAATTATTTGGATCAAGATTAATATTCATCTTTGCAATACCTTTATCATTGGTTGCACGATTATATAAAACACCATTTATATTAAATGATACATTAGTATTAGCTAATGGTTTACCTACATTATCTAAAAATGTAGCATAATACTGAGTGTCGTTTTTATAATATTTAACTACATCATTACCATCAACAGTAGATAAAACAGTGATATTGTTACCTTTAGTTTCACCATTGACCGTGTTGGTTGTAGTTATCAAATATTCACCGGCATCAAGATTAATATTTAACCTTGCAGTTCCATTTTCATTAGTTTTTCTTTCATAAAATACACCATTAATATTAAAAATAACGGTTGTATTATTTAATAAATTACCTTTACCGTTAATCAATGTAACATAAAACTGAGTGTCATTTCTATAGTATTTCTCAATATCTTCTCCAGAAATCGTGGATAATACTTTAACAATATTTGTAGTAGAAGAAGATACATAATCACTTGTGCCTGCATAGAAAGATGAAATTTTATATTCCCCAGGGATTAAATTTATCCCTATAGAAGCAATACCTTCATTATTAGTTGTCCTAGTATAATTTACATTATTAATATTGAAAATTACACTTTGATTAGCTAATAAAGAGCCATCGCTATCGGATAATGCAACTTTAAATGCAGTTCCATTCTTAAAGTATAATTCTGTATCATTTCCAATTAATGAAGTCGCCATCTTGGAAGCAACGACAGCATTATCATCAGAGATATATTGAGATGTTAATAATTCACCTTCTTCAGAAGAAGTAATTGTAATATTATCATCATGAGAACCAGTCTCTGAGATAGAATCATAACTAGAAACTTCTAAACTTTGTGAAGAAAAAACAATTTTATTATTTTCATTTAATAAACTTGTATCATCTGCAGTAATATTAGAATCCATTGCTGATACTGACCCTATCAATAAAAAGATCATGAAAACAACAGAAAAAAACATTACTTTTCTTATATTAGAAATTTTTCCACCTCTTATTCTCATTACGAAAATTTTAATAAAAATATGATATATACTAAGATTAGTATTCATAATGAGTAAATAAACATTATAATTTAATAATATATAAATGTTATTAAAACCACAATATTGAAAAAAGGACTTAAAATTAATTATATTAACAAAAATAGCTTTAAAATATAC
>NZ_JAZRJY010000152.1:0-26791 GCF_045646045.1 Methanobrevibacter sp.
TTCTAATTTTTTCTATAACTAACTGATATAATAATATATTTTATTTCAATTATTGCCTTATGAATGTTTAAAAAGTATGGTGTAGTTGGTGATATATATCAAAATTTGACCAATTTTGACCAATAGATTTATATATAGGAAAGTTTAAACTATTACTATAAAAAAATGAGGTGAAAATATGGAATTACCAATTGCTCCTGTTGGCAGAATCTTAAAAAACGCTGGTGCAGCTAGAGTATCTGATGACGCTAAAGAAGCATTAGCAGAAGCAATCGAAGATTACGGTAACGAAATCGCAGCAAAAGCTGTCGGATTCGCACGCCACGCTGGCAGAAAAACTGTAAAAGCAGAAGATATCAAATTAGCAATCAAATAGATGTATTCTGTTTAGTAAGAGTGGATAGTAATTTTTTAATTACTATCTTTTTTCTTTAAAAACTTCTTTTTTTGTATTATTTTGTAATTTATTGATTTTTTTGATGTTTTTATAAAATTATTCTTCTTTTGTAAAATTACTTTAACTTTCTACTTTTGTATTTATTAGAAAATAAATTTTTTATAAATTGTCATTTAAAAAAATATTTAAGGTGAAATCATGTCTGAGTTTGAGGGTGTAGAAGACACATTATTCATTCCGCTAACAGCAAGAATAACTGTTTCAAAAAAATTTCCAGAGTATTTTTTTGATCAAAAAGCATTAGAAATGGAAGATTTGATTAAAGATAAAAAAATTGAAGAAAATTCAACAGAATACTCAATTATTGCAAATGTTGCCCGATGTTATAATTTAGACAAAATGACTAAAGAATTCATAGAAAAATATGGCAAATGCAATATTGTCAATTTGGGTGTTGGGCTGGAAACCTCATATTATAGGATTGATGAAAAAAATTCATTATTTTTTGAAGTTGACCTACCTGAAGTGATTGAACTTAGGGAAAAATATTTGGAGCCGGGATTAAATGAAAAGCTCATTAAAGGAGATTTATTCAAACTTGACTGGTGTAAGGAATTAGACACTAATCTTCCAACATTAATTATAGTTGCAGGTGTTTTCCAGTACTTCCATGAAAATGATGTGGTTGAATTCATTGGAAATGTTAAAGACATATTTGAAAATGCTGAGCTAATATTTGATGCGGCAAACAAATTTGGAAACATATATTGCAATTTCTACGTTAAAAGAACAGGGAACAAATCTGCAAGGATGTATTTTTATATTGATGATGTGGAAGAATTTGCACAAAAAATTAATTGTCAATTGATTGAGTGTAGAGGCTTCTATAAGGACGCATTAAGAATTTTAGATAAAAAAGTGGGTTTATATTCAAGAACTGCTATGAGAATTGCAGATAATAGAAGAAATACAATGATTTTACATTTTAAACTATAACATTTTTTTTTAAAAAATAAAAGGGAGAAAGTAAAATATACTTTCGTAATAGATTATTCAATAATAAGGTCAACTACAGTCTCAAGACTATCAAGACTGCTTGCTTCACTCCATGTACCATGGACAGATTCTAGATTTTCAAGAATTTCTGCATGTATTGCTTCTATTTCTGGGGTTGTTGTAGCCGCAAGACCACCAACAAGTCCTCCCATTAATCCTATTACGGTAGGTCCTATTATTAGTGTTAAAACAGTCTCTAATCTGTTGTAGTTTATATCATATTGGTCCGAAATAATGATTTTTGCACATACACCGCCAATAGTAGCACTTAAAACAGCACCTAGGGTAGCACCAATAAATGGATTAGCCGTAATTATACCAGCAGCCATTCCTATGATAAGACTTGATAAGTAACATAATACAGTAATTTTGCAGCTTGTTTCTTCACTCATACTTTCGGCAAAATGAACCGGTCCATATTGATTTTCCGGGGTGCTTTCTATTCCATTGATTATGACTTTTCCACCCTCTCCAATACATATATGGTCTCCTTCACGGAATGCATAATTGCCATAGAAATAACAATTGTACAATTCCAATGCACCTTGATTAAATATTGCTCCACCTGCATCAGCAGTATTGTCTATGAATTTGCAGTTATTACAACATATTTTTCCTATGTTAAGTATTGCTGCTCCCCAGCCTATATCAAACATGTAGTCCATTTTATTTTGGGTGAATGTCATATTGTTGAAGATACATTCCCCACCCATATTTTCAACTGCTGTGTTAAATCCCATAATACATAAATTGGATGCGATAAACATGTCATCTTTAGTTAATATGGCCCATTTTTCTTCTTCTCTCAATTTAAATGAACCTTTAATTGTTGAGT
This sequence comes from Methanobrevibacter sp., assembly GCF_045646045.1. Classification (GTDB taxonomy): domain Archaea; phylum Methanobacteriota; class Methanobacteria; order Methanobacteriales; family Methanobacteriaceae; genus Methanocatella. Next base: position 2,289 of record NZ_JAZRJY010000152.1, read on the forward strand.
AGTTACCATTGATATTGATTATATCAAAACCCATTTTTGCTGGTTGCCATGAGTCTGCACAATTAATAGATAGTTTTTTTGCAAAATTAATATTTAAAGCAGTTATTGCATCCTTTCTTAGAGGAAAATATCCTTCAAAATCGGGTTCAAATTTATCTAGGATAGGTAAAACAGAATTTAGTGCACTCGTTGTTATTAATGTATCGTAATCTGATTCACTATTAACGGTTTTATTGATAATAAATTTTATATCATTTTCAAATTTTCCATCAATTAATAAATCGAAAACTTCATTATACCTATAAACATTGCTGAAAATGTAATCTTTGGTATAGAAAACTCCATATTCTTTGAAATCTCGTGATATTGATAAAACGAATGTGCTTACTTCACTATGATATGTGATATAATATGAAAAATCATCATCAAGGTAGGTTATACCACCATTCATTATGGCAGAATAGAGTATGAAAACAAGGTCAAATTCTTTATCCGTTACATTTGAATAAACGCTATAACATAATTTGCTCACATCTATATTGCTGGGAGCTCCGTCATAAATTATATTGCCGCAGGTTTTGAATTTATTATTTATAACATTGAAATTTTTTCTGTTAAGGTCTATGAACAATGCTTCATGCATAAATTCAGATTCACTATCCTTAAAAGAATTATTTACAAGTGTATTTCCATCACCACCAATATAAACTGCACCTCCAATAATTTGAGCCGTGACATTTATGAATGTACAGTTGACGATGAGACCATCGTTTCCATTCCAGCTTATCGCTCCACCTACTGACGCTTTAGTATTTTTGAATGTGCAATTTGAAATAATGCCGTTATTACCAAACCAACAAATAGGGCAGGGATCATGGCTGTGTTGTACATTTAATTTGTCATTGATTGGAATACTGTATGATAATCCCTTTGGTTGGGAATTAATAAATGTTAAATTATCTATCTTTACATTATTTCCTGTTATTATAAAAATTTGGAAATTTTGGGATGCTCCTCCAGCATCTATTATATGGCCATTTCCATTAATTATGATGTTATTTCCTTTGATTGGGATTATATGTTCTGATAAAGGCATTAATTTTTCATCATCACTAAAATAGTAATCTCTGTCTATATTATAAGTTTCTCCAGGTTTGATATTTTGGATAGCTCTGTTTAACTCTTCATAACTTCCAGTATTTTTCATATTATCCGGATTATTATCTTCAATCAGGAAATTTTGAATGTCAGGATTTAAAAGGTAATCGGTCGGTTGGTATTCATTTAGTGGTGTGGTGTAATTAAACGTGGTGTGGTCAGTCGGTGTGTCATTTATGTCGTTTGCACTAACGCACGAAAGGCTCAGCAAAAAACATAAGCCAGTTATAAATATGATTGTTGATTTAAATTTTTTTGTCATTTCTTTTTATTCTCTCCTTTACTCTATAATTGTGCTATTTATTTTACAGTATTTAAAATTTTTTGCAAGTGTGTACTTGCATATGCAATTTTTATTAATAAAATTAGAACATTATTCAGTTTTTATAAAATAAATTTATACATTTATTTAATTTTTTTAAATTAATATAAACAATAAAGAATGTAATATTTTTTAGTCAGAACGAAATAATTATCCAAATCATTTCATTGAAATAATAACATAAGGGGAATCATATTCTCCCAATCATTTCTTCACAAATGGCATAAAAAATATCTTAAGTTAATCATAACTCTTTTCATTCTGTGTTAATAGATATTTTAAGGTTATTTGCCTGTTTGATATGGATTGACATAAAATTTGCAATATAATTAATAATTAAATAAACATCATCATAATTATTGATGTTGTAGAATGTTGCTATCCAAACATAGAATAATATCAAAAGAAAAATTTAAATGGACTAAAATTTAAACCATAAAAATAACTGTTATTTTTTGACTGTTTTTAGATAACATTTATATGTAATGAGAACAAACATAATAAATGTCTAGTTCTCTAGAATTATTTCATTAATTACTAAATTTTTATTTTTAGTTTTGCTAAAAATTATATGAAATTCAGAAGTATTTGTATTGAAAGTCTAACTCCTCTTATTTTTTACTAATGGAGTTATATTTAGTGATATATGAATTATTCAAGAATTAGTATTATTAAAAACTATAATAGATTATTCATTAATTATATAGTTTGAGTAATTTCTATAGTTAAAAAAATAATATAACTATATATAATTACAATTATTATAATTCAAGGAATTATAATAAGCCGATGGATGGCATAGCCAGATGAAAAAGGAGGTTTATTTATGGCAAAAGCAATTTATGTAAAATTTGACACACCTGAAGAATTAGCTAACCAAGCTGAAGAAGCATTACAAACCGCTCAAGAAAGTGGTAAAGTAGCAAAAGGAACTAACGAAGTAACCAAATTTATTGAAAGAGGAGACGCAGCATTAGTCGTTATCGCAGAAGATGTTGACCCTGCTGAAATTGTTGCTCACATTCCTGTTCTCGCTGATGAAAAAGAAATTCCATACGTCTACTTACCTACCAAAGAACAAGTTGGTGGAGCTGCAGGTTTAACTGTTGGTACCGCTTCTGCTTGTATTGTAGACGCTGGTGATGCTGAAGCTGCTGTTGCTGAAATTGTAGAAAAAGTTGCTGAATTAAAAGAATAGATAAATTCTTTTAATCGATCATACGGTGATTTACATGGAAGAAGGAACTCCTGCTGAAGTCATTGAAGTTTTAAAAAGAACTGGTATGACTGGTGAGGTAATGCAAATTAAATGCAGAATCCTCGATGGTAGAGATAAAGGAAGAATTTTAACAAGAAACATTATGGGTCCTGTAAGAGAAGGCGACATTTTAATGTTACTTGATACAATTAGAGAAGCTAAGGAAATTAGAACTCCTTAAGAAGGTGTAAGAGCATGAGAACTTGTTCATTCTGTCATAAAGAAATAGAAGAAGGTACAGGAAAAATGTACGTCAAAAGAGACGGCTCAATTTATTTCTTTTGTAGCAGCAAATGTGAAAAGAATATGATTAAACTCGGAAGAGTTCCAAGAAAAGTTAAATGGGTTAAAGAATGATTCAAAAAAGTTTTGTTATGATGAAACCAGACGCTGTTCAAAGACGTCTTATGGGTAAAATTTTGTCTCGTTTTGAAGAAAAAGGTCTTCAAATTGTAGCTGTTAAATTAATGCAAATTGATGAAGAATTAGCAAAAACTCATTATGGGGAACATGTAGATAAACCATTTTTCCCAAGTTTAGTTGAATATATTACTTCTTCACCATCTCTCGCAATGGTTATTGAAGGAGAAGAAGCAATTACCACTATTAGAAAATTAGTTGGTGCAACTAATCCTTTAGAAGCAGATCTTGGAACAATTAGAGGAGATTTTGCAATGGATACCGGTAGAAATATTATTCATGCTTCAGACTCTCCAGCTTCTGCAGAAAGAGAAATTGGTCTTTTCTTTAATGAAGATGAAATTTGCGATTATCAAATTATTGATAACGAATTAATTTACGAATAAATTTAAAATTGTATTATTTGAAAGATATTATGAAAATTAGATCCCCTATTGTATCAGTTTTAGGACATGTAGACCATGGAAAAACTACTTTGTTAGATTATATTAGAGGAAGTACTATTGCTGATAAGGAAGCTGGTGGTATTACTCAACATATTGGAGCTACTGAAATTCCAAATGATACTATAGATGAAATTTGTGGAAACTTCATTTCTGCATTAACAATTAAAGATTTAATTCCAGGATTATTCTTTATTGATACTCCAGGACATGCTGCTTTCACCAGTTTAAGAAAACGTGGTGGAGCATTAGCTGATTTAGCTGTTTTAATTGTTGACATAAATGATGGATTTAAACCACAAACTTATGAGGCTTTAAATATTCTTAAAATGTATAAAACTCCATTCATTGTTGTAGCTAATAAAATCGATATGATTTTTGGCTGGGAAACTCATGAAGGTGCTTCTTTTAAAGAATCTTTTAATCAACAGGCTCAAAGTGTTAAGCAAACTTTAGACACTAAAGTTTATGAAATTGTTGGTACACTTCACAAGGAAGGTTTCCAGTCTGAAAGATTTGATAGGATTAGTGATTTCGCTTCACAGATTTCCATTATTCCTATTAGTGCAAAATCCGGTGAAGGAATCATTGAAGTTTTAGCTATGCTTTTAGGACTTGCTCAAGAATATCTTACTGAGCAACTTGAAATAAATGAGGATGCTCCAGCTAAGGGTACTGTTTTGGAAATTAAGGAAGAAACAGGACTTGGACTTACTGTTGACAGTATCATTTATGATGGTGTTTTAAGAACTAATGATGAAATTGCTTTAATGACTTCTACCAATGAAGTTCTAACTACTAAAGTTAGATCAATTTTAAGACCTCTTCCTTTGGAGGAAATGAGAGATTCTAAAAAGAAATTCCAAAAATTTGATGAAGTTGTTGCAGCTGCAGGTATTAAAATAGCTGCACCTAATTTAGATGATGTTGTTTCCGGTTCTCCTTTAAGAGTTTTAAATGATGAGGAGGATGTGGAAGAAGAGATTTTAAAAGAAATTGAAGATATTACTATTAATACTGATGATGAAGGTATTTTAGTTAAAGCAGATACTCTTGGTTCTCTTGAAGCTATTGTTCAGTTATTAAAAGAGTTAGAAATTCCTATACGTGAAGCAGACATTGGAGACGTTAATCGTAGGGATATTATTAATTCTTCAATCGCTTTAACTGAGGATGAAAATCATGGTGCTATTATTGCATTTAATGTAAGTGTTCATCCTAATTCTGAAGAAGATTTAAACAATTCAGATGTTCAGCTTTTCAAAGGCGATGTTATTTATCAAATCCTTGAAGATTACGAAGAATGGATTAAACAAAAAGAAGAAGCTCGTAAAAAAGCATTTTATGATGCAATCATCAAGCCAGCTAAATTCATGGCACTTCCAAAATTAGTATTCCGTCAAAGTAAACCTGCCATTATCGGTGTTGAAGCTTTAAGCGGAACTGTTAAACAAGGTCAAAAACTAATTAATAAAAATGGTGAAAGTGTTGGAATAATTGCTAGTATGGAAGATAAAGGGGAAACATTACCTGATATTTCTAGAGGTCAAAGAGTAGCTATGGCAATTGATAATGCTGTAGTTGGTAAAGATTTCGATGAAGGGGATGAATTATTCATAGATATCCCTGAAAATCATTATAAATTCATTGAAAGAGAGTTTAAAGAGAAATTAACTGAAGATGAATTTGAAACTCTCTATGAATTTTTGGAAATTAAACATAAACAAGATCCTGATTGGGGGAAATTCGGTCTTTTCGAATAATAGATTACGATGATATATTAAAAAATAAGGAGGAATACCATGGCATTCAAAGTAGTTGTTTCTAATAAAGCAGAATCTTATCAAGTTGAAGTCGATGATACTAAAGGTTTAAATGGTTTAGTCATCGGTGACGAATTTGATGGGGGAATTGTTGGTTTAGATGGTTATACTTTAAAAATCACTGGCGGTAGTGATAAAAATGGTTTTACCATGAAAAAAGATGTTCCTGGTACTAGAAGAATAAAAAGTTTATTAACTGGTGGTACTGGTTATCATCCTAAAAAAGCAAAAAAAGTCAAAGGTGTTAATAAAAAAATCACCGTTGACGGTGTTAAAAGAAGAAAAACCGTAAGGGGTAACACTATTGCTGATGATATAGTACAAATTAACAGTGTTGTTGTTAAAGCAGGATCAAAACCGATAGCTGATATTCTTGGTGCTGGTGAAGAAGAAGAGGAAGAATAGTTCTACTATTTTTCTTATTTTTACTTTTATGTTGAATTAAAATATTGAAAAGGTGGTTATCTGTGAATGTACAGTCAGATGTTAACATAGGTTTGGTTGGTCACGTAGACCATGGTAAGACTACTCTTACTAAAGCATTATCAGGAGTATGGACAGATACTCACAGTGAGGAAACTAAAAGAGGTATTTCTATCCGTTTGGGATATGCAGACATTGAATTTAGAAAATGTCCTAAATGTGGAGAGCCTGAATGTTATACTACTGCAGATGTTTGTGAAATTTGTGGTAGTGAAACTGAATTAATCAGAAAAGTTTCTTTCGTTGATGCTCCAGGTCACGAAACCTTAATGGCAACTATGTTATCTGGTGCTGCTATAATGGACGGAGCAGTTTTAGTAATTGCTGCAAATGAACATTGTCCACAACCACAAACTAAAGAGCATTTAATGGCACTCGATGTTATCGGTGTTAAAGATGTTATTGTAGTTCAAAATAAAATTGATATTGTTTCAAAAGAAAGAGCTATTGAAAGTTATAATGAAATTAAGGAGTTTGTTAAAGGTACTTGTGCTGAAGACGCTTTAATAATACCAGTTTCTGCTCAACAAGGTGCAAACATGGATATATTAATTGAAGCTATGCTTGAAAATATCGAACCTCCTGAAAGGAAGTTGGATGGTACGGCTTTAATGCATGTTGCAAGATCCTTTGATATTAACAAACCGGGTTCCGGTGCAGATAAAATCAAAGGAGGAGTTATTGGTGGTACTTTAGTTCAAGGTAAATTAAGACTTGGCGATACTATTGAAATCAGGCCGGGTATTAATAACAATAATCAGAGAATTTATTTGACTTCCGAGATTATTGGTCTTGAAGCTAATGGTAAACAGGTTGAAGAAATAGGTCCCGGAGGACTTGTTGGTATTGCAACTAAATTAGATCCATCTTTAACTAAATCAGATTCTCTTTCAGGTTCTGTAGCTGGTGAAGAAGGTACTTTGCCTGATGTTTTAGATAGTTTCACTATGGAATCTCATTTACTTGATAGAGTAGTTGGTACTAAAGAAGAACGTGATGTTGCTCCAATTAAACTCAAAGAACCTTTAATGATTAATTGTGGTACTACAACTACAATTGGTGTTGTTACATCAACCAAAAAAGACGTTGTAGATGTTACACTCAAGTTGCCGGTATGTGCAAGTCCTGGTGACAGAGTAGCATTGTCCCGTCGTGTTGGTGCACGTTGGAGATTAATTGGTTATGGTATTATTAAATAATGTTTGAGGGCAATAATGAGCATAAAAGAAGTTGTAATTGATACCAATTTTTTTATGGTTCCTTTTCAGTTCAATGTTGATATCATCACTGAACTGGAAAATGTATTACCTTCTTATAAATTAACTACTCCAAGCTTTGTTATCAATGAATTGAAGGGTTTAAAAAGAAATAACAAAGGTAAAATACGTTTAAATGCTAATTTGGCCTTAAAGTTAGCTAATTCTTCAAAAGTTGAAATAAAGGATATTTCATTGCTTGAAAACGAAACTGTGGATGATGCGTTACTGAGAGTTTCAGAAGTTTTAGCTACAAATGACATAGAATTAAAAAAACGTGCAAAAGCAAAGGGAATTACTGTCGTTTATTTAAGGCAAAAAAATTATATAACTGTTGACGGTAAGATATAAAATATATTAGAATTATAAATTAATTAAAAATTCATAAAAAAATAAAAAAATGAGGGATTATTTTGTACTACAAGGTCAAAATTGAAGATACAGTGAGAATACCTCCTCGCAGGTTTGATGAGCCTCGTGAAAAGGTTGCAATTGAAACTTTAAATGAGACTTATATCGGACGTTTGGATAAGAATTTAGGTTTATTCATCTGTGTCAATGAAATTGAAGAACTTGGTGAAGGTAAACTTATTATGGGTGATGGTGCTTCATACCATAATGTTGTTTTCAATTCAATATTCTTTAAACCTGAACTACAAGGAATTATTGATGGTGAAGTTATTGAAATAGCTGAATTCGGTGCTTTTGTTAGAATTGGTCCTATGGATGGTTTAATCCATGTATCACAAGTAACTGATGACTTTATTACTTATGATGCTAAAAGGGGAGCATTACTTGCAAAGGAATCTAATAAAAGTTTAGATGTAGGCGATTTAGTTAGGGCAAGAACTGTAGCTATTAGTCTTAAGGACAATTCTGTCAAAGATACTAGAATAGGTCTTACAATGAGACAAAATAATTTAGGTAAATTTGAATGGATTGAAGAAGCAAAACAAAAAAGTAAGAAGGCTTAAAAATGAAAGCGTGTACTGTTTGCAAAATGTTATCAAATAAAGAACGTTGCCCATCATGCGGTAATCCTACTTCCGATAATTGGAGTGGTCTTTTAATTATTACTAATCCTGAAGAATCTGAATTAGCTCAAGAATTAAATATTAAAATTCCTGGAGAATATTGTTTAAGAGTTAGGTAGTGGTTAAGTGTTACGTTTGGATGCAGAGTTAAATAAAGATATAATAATTGAACTTAAAAAACCGTTAGGTAAATTATATCCTGACTTTGAAGATGCAATTGATAGAATTAAATCTTCCAAGTTTTTAATATCTGTAGGTGATGCAACTTTCGCCAATCTTATTGAATATGAATTATATCCTAATCTTGCTATTATTGATAATTTAATTCAGAGAAAAAATTACGATCATGATGTTATACATACGGAAAATATTTTAAAAACTAACAATCCTGCTGGAACTATTACTGATGATCTATGGGAAACCATAGGCAAGGCTCTTGAATTATGTGACAATGGCGAATGTTATGTAATTGATGTGGCCGGGGAAGAAGATCTTGCAGTTCTTCCTTGTATCTTAATGGCTAGTAAGGATACAACCATATTATATGGTCAACCTAATGAAGGTTTAGTTGTTTTAAATGTTTCTGATACACTAGATAAAGCTCAAATGTTAATTGATGCCTTTATTGAAGAATAAAATTAAGTGAGGCTTAATTATGGAAATTGAAATTTTTGAAGAAAAAGAAAACAAATTGTTCAATAGAAAAGAAATCAAATTCTATGTTGATTATGATGGAGAAGCTACTCCTAAAGTATTAGATATTAAATCTAAATTAGTAGCTTTATTAAACGCTAAAAAAGAAACTGTCGTTGTAGATAATGTACAACCACACTACGGTGAACCTAAAGCTTTAGGTTATGCTAAAGTTTATGATACTGTAGAAGACTTAGAATACATTGAAACTAAACATGTAATTGCTAAAAATACTGAAGCTGCTGAACCAGCTGAAGATGAGGAAGAAGAATAGGTGATTTTAATGGTAAGAAAATCTGATCTTTACAAAGTGGATGGCGACAAACTTGAAAGAAAAAATCAAATTTGTCCTCGTTGTGGTGAAGGTGTATTCATGGCAGACCATGGTGACAGAGTAGCTTGTGGTAAATGCGGATACACTGAAATGAAAAAATAAGATTTTTAATTAAATCTTTTTCTTTTTTTTTAATTTTGAATGGTGATTCTTGTGGATAATATAAGAAATGGTAGATTTAAAACAGGAATGACTGATCAGGCAGCTGAATATACTTCTTCTTTAGATGCCGATAAAATAATCTTTGAAGCTGACATTAAAACTAATTTTGCACATACTTCCATGTTAAAACATGAAGGCATTATCGATGCTGATGTTGCCGATAAGATTTTATGTGCTCTTGAGGAACTTAAAGAGGAAGGTTATGGCGCTTTGGTTTTTGATCCTTCAGTTGAGGATGTCCACATGGCTATTGAAAACTATGTAACATCTAAAATAGGACCTCAGGCAGGTTATATGCATACTGCAAAGTCACGTAACGACCAGGTTGCAACTGATATCAGATTAGTTTTAAGAGAAAGGATTATAGGCATTCAAATTGGTATTTTGGAGTTCATTGAAGGTATTGTAGAAATGGCCGGAGAGCATTTAAACGACGTATTCATTGGATTTACTCACTTGCAGCATGCTCAACCGATTACTATTGCTCATCATTTAATGGCTCATGCACAGGCTTTAAAAAGAGATTATGAACGTCTGGATGATACATATAAACGTGTCAATTTAAATCCTTTAGGCTGTGCAGCTATGGCAACCACCAGTTTTCCTATTAATCGTGAACTGACTACCAAATTATTGGGCTTTGATGCTTATCTAGAAAACTCAATGGATGGAGTTTCTGCAAGGGATTTCATTGCGGAGACTGTTTTTGATTTGACCAGTTTATGCACTACATTATCTAAAATCTGTGAAGAACTGATTTTATGGAGTACTTATGAGTTTGGGGTTATTGAAATGGCTGATGAATATTCATCAACTTCTTCCATTATGCCTCAAAAGAAAAATCCTGATGTTGCAGAGCTTGCGCGTGGAAAATCCACTATCGTTAACGGTGAACTAGTCACTATTTTAACTATTCTTAAAGCTATTCCATATACTTATAATCGTGATTTGCAGGAAATTACTCCTCATTTATGGAATGCGCTTAAGGTAACTGAAGACACTTTATCAATCGTTACCCGTATGCTTCTTTCAGTTGAATTCAACACCGAAAGATGTGCTGAGTTGGCAGGACGTAATTTTGCAACTGCAACTGATTTGGCAGATATTATGGTTCGTGAAAAAGAAATACCATTTAGAACTGCACATAAGATTGTAGGCCGTATTGTAAATGAAGCTAGTGCCAATAATATGGCTGAAGAGGATATTACATCTCAATTCATTGATGATATTGCAGTTGATTTAGGTTTTGATAAATTAGGATTGGCTGATGAATTGATTCAAAACGCTTTAAACCCTGCGGAAAATGTTAAAATCAGACGTGTTGTCGGAGGACCTGCTCCTGAAATGGTGGAATTGGCCCGTGATAACATTAAAGTCTTTTTGAATGAAGAATTTGAAAAAAAGGGAATTTAATTTCCTTTAACTTATTTTTTTAGGTATGCCTAAACTTTATATATTTGTTTTTATATATGTTATATTAGCATTTTAATGCTAAGATTGGTTAGTGGATATTTAGTTTTGATAGAATTATATGGAATCTTTTTCATGTATGGCTCAGCTTCTATTAATTACTAAGTATTTCTAATTAATCGAAATTATTCTTGTTATTAATTATTTCCTAAAAATTCATTGGCTAATTATTCATATAATTTTATATTTATTTTTTATATATTTGTTGTAGGGAGAGGATTTTCAAGTATTTTAAACTTCTTGTTTGCAAGATATTCAATTAAGAATTGGATAAAACGGAGAATGAATTATCTTAATGGTGCAAATACCATGAATTCTACAAGTTGCGGTAGTTCAATAAGAGGTTTTTCCTATTATATAATATGATGTTGGAAGTTCAAAGATATTGGCATATCCGCGGAGTTATGATATGGGCAAAATTTATATTTTTTAATAATAAAAAATATATTACAGTTTTATAGAGGGATTTTCATTTTTAGTACACAAAAAATTTTAATTATTAGTGATGATGAAGAAAATATTTCTGCAAATCACTTTCGGAAAATTTTAGATAAAGACAAATACGATGATATTGAATTGTTTTGTTCTAAATCCGGATTAGATGATTTGAAGATGAATATGAGAAGAGACTTTTATGTAATATTAATTGATTATGATAATTTGGATGGGGATATTAATCATTTAATTGGCTTGATTAGGTCTTATTTATCTTCATTACCTCTTATTGTTGTATTATCTTATGATACTTCTATTTTTAGTAGAAAAATAATACCTCATGTTACTTTTCATGATAAATCCAAGTCTTTTGAAACAGTATATAATCAATTAGTCAATTTCATAAAATCTATGGAATTCTGTAAATCTATTAATGATGTTTCTCATCTTCCGGGAAATATAGTTATAAATCAAGTAATGGAAAATAAACTCAAAAATAATGAAGATTTTGTAATAATGTATATTGATATTGATAAATTTAAACCGTTTACTGATTATTTCGGAATCTTTCGATCAAGTCAAGTTATTAAATATTTAGCGCGTTTAGTCATTGACTTAATTGAAAAATATGGTTTGCCTGAAGATTTTGCAGGTCATGTTGGTGGAGATGATTTTGTTGTCATATTCAATAGCCATGATAATTATAAACTTATTGGAGATAAGATAGTTGAGGAATTTGATAAAAATATACAAAGATTCTATGATGAAATTGATGTGCAAAGAGGCTATATTGAAGTGTTAAATAGGGAAAGTCAATTAGAAAAATTCCCATTCATAACATTGTCAATTGTTTCTATTAGTAATGAATTAAAGGATTATTCAACTACTGAAGAAATATATAAAGATTTGATGATTTATAAAAAAGAGGCTAAACAAACAATGGGATCTATATTATTGCATAGTGCTGATATGGGGGGAGTATAATGTTTCATAAAAATGTTGTTGTCATTGATGATGCCGGTGATTTTTTTGAAGAGTTAAGCGATGCCTTTCATGATGATTTGGAAATAATTATCAAATATGTAAATTCTGATTTTGAGTCTTTAAAACAATTTTTGAAAAGAGATACATATATGATTTTAATAAATATGGATGGTTTAAAAACAGATTTAATGGAATTGGTTGATTTCATTCAGAATAATTTATTTTACCTGGCTCTTCCAATAATGGTGATATCTGATGATGAAGATTTTGTTAGAAACCCTCCGGAATTAGGCTCACTTCTCTTCAATTCTATTCTCAAACCATCAAATATGGATGATTTGAAATCACTTTTGGAATTTTTCATTGAAATTTTAGAATATAACCGGAATATCAATGATATTTCTGGCCTTCCAGGTAATAAAATTATAAGTTCAAAATTATTATATGAAATTTCTCAAAATACCAAATTTGCATTCGTATTTTTAGATTTAGATAAATTTAAAGAATTTGGAGAATATTTTGGATTATATAAGGCAAGTCAAGTAATATATATTTTAGCTAATATAATTGATCAATCGATTAAAAAATATGGTTCATTTGAGGATTTTATAGGTCATGTTGGTGGAGACGACTTTATATTGATTTTAAAAGATTATAGATCTGCTGATGTAATTTGTAATGATATAATAGCTAAATTTGATGAAAAAATCTGTGAGTTCTATGGTGAAGAGGATTTAGAACGAGGATATATCGAAACGATTAACAGGTCAGGTGAAGTTGAAAGGTTTAGTATCATGACTATTTCCGTTGTTTCAATGAACTATACTGATTTTAAAAATCAGTCTTTCGATCAAGTATTCCGGTCATTAAATGAGATTAAGAAAAAGACCAAACTTATTGAAGGAAGTGTAATGTTAAAAAGTTAAAAAGATTAGCATTGTTTTTAAAATATTGTAAATGGTAAAATAATGAAAAAGAAAATATTTTTATTAACAATTTCATTGATTTTTATTTTTTCAATTTCTATTGTATCTGCTAGTGGAGATACAAATCAAACGGATATTGGTATTTCAGATAATGATATTATTGCAAATGAGAATAATATTTATGTTAATGTAAGTAATCTTGAAAATGGTGACGGATCGATTGATAATCCTTATAACAACTTTGGAAGTGCTGCCGGCAATGCCAGTAATGGTTCTGTAATATATCTTTCTTCTGGAGTGTATTCTGGAAAAGGTGTTAATGTAAATTTGACAATTGATAAGTCTTTGAATTTGGTCAATTGGGATAATGGGGATGTAATCTTTGATGGATTAAACCAATCCAATATCTTCAATGTTACTTCGCCAGTTTTCAATGTAAGTAACATTATTTTTAGAAATGCAAATGCAGATTACGGCAGTGCATTATATTTTGCAAATGGTCTTAAAGACAGCAATATCAATGCTACCTTTTTAAATAATCGTGCTGAGGTTAATGGTGCGGCCATTTTCATCAACGGCGAAAATACAAATAATGTTTTCAATGGATACTATTTTAATAACGTTGCACATGATGGCGGTGCAATTTACATTGATGGTGAATCAAACAATAATGTTTTCAATGCCACTTTTAATAAAAACAATGCACTTATAAATGGTGGAGCACTTTATTTCAATAATGTCTCTTGCAATGACATCTTTTGCGGTCGATACATTGGCAACACAGTTAATGTTACCTCTGGAGGTTCAATCTACTTTTTCAGCGAGACTAGAAAGAATATTTTTAATGGAGACTTTATTAAGAGTTATTCTCCATATTTTGGTGGGATAATGTTTGATGCTTCATCATATGGAAATGTTTTTTCAGGCAATTTCATCAATAATTCTGCTTTTTATGATGGCGCTGCAATATGTGCATCTTGGAATATTGAAAATTGTGTTTTTTCAGGCAATTTCATCAATAATTATGTTCATGAGTTTGATGGCTCTTCAATCTGTTTGGTGGGTGATTCTCATAATAATATTTTCAATGGTTATTATGCAAATAATTATGCTGCTGAAGGCGGTGTAGTTAGTTTCGGCGGCTCTATAAACGACACAGTTAATGGTACTTTTATAAATAATTCAGCCCATGCTTTTGGTGGTGTACTTCTCTTTTGTGATATTGTTGACCATTTATACGTTAATGCAACATTCATCAATAATTCCATTGAACGAAGCGGTGCTGCAATAACATTTTATAGAAATTTTGCGAATAATGTAACTAATTCCATCATTGCAGGGGATTTCATAAATAATACTGCAGATGTTTATGGTGGAGCAATTTATTTCTACGCTCTTAGAAGTGAAAATAATACAATTTCTGCTAATTTCATAAACAATACATCTCCTAAAGGATCAGCAATTTATTTTAGATGTGAAGAAATAATCAATACCACATTCATTAATTCCAATTTTATTTCAAACAAGGCAGATTCATCATCAATCGATTATTGTATTGATGACAATAACTTGCTCGTCAATGCTTCTCTTAAAGCTTTCCATAATTATATCAATGCGATTTATTCCATTAATGATAAGCAATTGCATTTTGTTAATGTAAGCTATTGGGGTGAGAATGGCATTATCCACAGTGGAGACGTTACTTTTAATGCCTCTGATTTGGAAGTGGGTCAAAATTTAACTTTAGAGATATATGGGGGCGGAAAATGTATTTTAAACATTACAAACGTGACCAATAATGATGGTTATGCATCTTTTGACTATTCCACTTTGGATTATGGTAATTATACATGTTTGCTGTATCATTGTGATGATAATTATTATACTGCCATTTCCAGAGAATTTAATTTAACTATCAATCCATTTGTAGTTGAAGTTGAAAATCTGGTTAAATATTATTCTGCTCCGGATAAACTGCTTGTTAATTTAACTGACCGTGAAGGCAGAGCTATTGCAAATCAAAGTGTAATATTTAACATTAATGGCAGGAATTATACCAGAACATCTGATGAAAACGGCAGTGCAGCTTTGGCTATTAACTTAAACTCCGGTGAATATCCTTGTGTTGTTTATGTGAATGATACTGCTTTCAATGTTAATGTCACAGTTTTAACCACTGTTAACGGTACAGACATAACTAAAGTTTATAGAAATGCAACCCAATACTATGCAACATTCTTGGACAGTGAAGGCAATTACCTTAAAAACGGAACTGCAGTCAGATTCAATATTAATGGTGTAATGTATGACCGTGAAATTAGTGGGGATGAGGGTTTAGCCAAATTAAACATCAATCTCGCTCAGGGAGAATATATCATTACTGCCATGAACTTGGAAACAGGTGAATCCGCATCCAATAATATTACTGTCATTCCAAGAATAATTGAAAACGAAAATATTACAAAATACTTCAGAAACGGCACCCAATATAGTGTAAAAGTCATTGGGGATGATGGAAATCCTGTTGGTGCAGGTGAGGTTGTAAAATTCAACATTAACGGCGTATTCTATGAAAGAACAACCAACGAATCCGGAATCGCAAAGTTAAATATTAATCTGAACCCTGGAGATTATATAATAACTGCTGAATATAACGGTTCTGCCGTGTCAAATAATATTAAAGTTTTACCTATATTGACTGCCGATGATTTGGATAAGAAATATGGTGATTCCACTCCGTTTGAAGCTAAACTGGTTGACGGTGAAGGCAATCCCTATTCAAATCAGACTGTTGAATTCAACGTTAATGGTGTATTGTACAATAGGACTACTGATGGTGATGGTATTGCGAAATTAAACATTAATCTGCAGGCTGGAGAGTATATTATTACTTCAACCTATGATTATGCGGTAATTTCTAATAAAATCACTGTTAGAAATTAATCTTTTGTTTTGTAGAAACTCCAAATCAGGTCCAGGGCTTCACCAGGCTCCAGAGCTTGAGAACGAGTTTCTCTTAATATTCTTTGTATTGAATATTTTTTCATATGTGGATAATTTTTGTGGACTTCATAAAGCAGCGGACATCCAAATCCTTTAAACTCTCTTAAATCATAGTTTCTGATTAAGGATTTTATCTCTTGCTTACCAGTTGATAAACTTGCTGGAAGGTTCAAGCGATATAATGAATCGTCCTGTTTATTTATGCATTGTGTTCCAGTTGCAAGCATATCACCAAATATGATTATTGGAATTTTATTATCTTTTGCATATTTTTTAATTAGTCCTCCAGTATTTTTAGAACATCTTCCGCAGGGATGGAGCTTACCCTCTAAAGACTCTTTAATAACATCACTATAGTCAGTACTTATATATTCGTGTTTAACATCTAGCTTTTCTGTTACTGTTTTAATATTGATTTTGTATTGGTTCGGCAGGATTATTGTTCCGGGATCTACTGTAATGGCTATTGGATTAAAGCCCAGCTTTTTTGCTAAAATCAATGAAAAACTGCTGTCGACACCACCTGAAAGAGCAACAACAGCTTCGGTATTTTCACTTTCGCTGAATTTATTATTTTCAAGATAATTTTCAAAGTTAAAACTATAGATATTGTCTAATTTATCTTTGATTACTTTTTTCAGGTTATTGATTCCCATTAAATCCAAATCAATATTTTCAACAGTTCTTTTGGATAATTTTAATTTATATTCTTTGTTTAAAAAGTCTCCATAGCTTTCAACATGAATGCTTTCAAGATTGAGTTTTTCTCTAAGTTTTCCAACAACCCAACCTCCTTTTCCAATAATTGCGGATTTATCAGGTCTGTCTTCAGTTATTATCCATAATTCATTTGTATCTTCGTTGAAATAAAGTTCTTCAATATAGATATTAACCTCATCATGACCTATTTCACGCCTTATCGTGTTAACTTCATCTAATATGAATTTTTTATCCAACATCATATCGCCCCTATAATAAGTATTTTATAATTTGAAAGTTATATATTATATGAGGTTTTATTTTGATTAATGTAAATTTTTTTTATTTTATCAACCATAATTTGCAAAATCCGGTATTTGATGTTATAATGCCTTATATAACATTTTTGGGAGGATTTGAGTCAGTATTACTTTTTTGTCTTATTGCTATTCTTTTATGTATAGTTTTTAAGAAGAAAGATGCTAAAAGAATTGCATTATTATGTTTGTTGTCTCTAATAATTGCTGCGGGAATAGGCTTTCTTTTAAAACATATTTTTACACAGCCAAGACCTGACCTTTTAGTGGATGGTGTTCGTCTTTTGGTTACAGAAACAGATCCGAATGCATTTCCGTCAGGCCATACCTTATCAACTTTTTCTGTTGTTGGATTTCTGGCTTTAAAATTGAAAAATAAATTATGGAGTACTCTTTTAATTATATGGGGTCTTTTAGTTGGTTTTTCAAGAATATATGTAGGCGTTCACATGCCTATTGATATTTTGGCAGGAATTATTGTGGGTATGTTTTCAGCATATTTTGTTTATAAATTTGAAGATAAAATCCTTAAAATCTATTATGGTGTGGTTGGGGTTTTTAAAAAGTATTTAGTGAAAAATTAGTCTTTCAAATCACTAATTTTTCCAATATATTCAAAATCGTCTTTGTTGTCCATGTATTTGACACCTATTTCCTTGCCGTCAGGATAATGGGTGATAATGGACATTCCATCATTTACATCGATGGTAATTCTTCTTAATTTTTCACCGTTTTCAGCTTCAATTACTACAACATCTCCATTTTCAACGAGTTTTCCTTCTTCAAAGTCATCGCTGATGTCTGTTGAGTACCAGTGCTGTGGTAATTTTAATCTTAAATCTAAACTGTCAAGCAAATCTTTTAAATGCATAATTTACACCTTCGTTAATAGTAATTTAACTTGGAAGTTATATAAAGATTTTGTAACTTTCTAAGGGTTATTATGGTGAAACAATATTCTTTCCGAATTCCTGAAGATTCCTTAAATCCTCATCATTTGGTCTTCCTCTGTGAACAAGTTTGAAAGCACCTCTGCAGTGGAATTCCTCTTTAGCCATAGTAATATTGTTATTTTCGGCTATTTTTTTCACTTGTCTGTATGTAGATTCAATCAAAGCTGCGCTGCTGAAGTTAACAATTTTTCCCACATTAACATTAATGTTTTCAATGAATTCTTTAAGTTTTGGGTCTACACCTGCTGCATAAACTGCACTTCCCAAAAATAGAATATCAACATCTTCAGTTAATGGGTTATCTACAGTCAATGCCTCAACACCAACAGCTTCGCTTAAAGCTTCCGCCATTTTTTTGGTATTGCCTGTTTTTGTATAATATCTGATTGCAATTTTCATGTATTCTTGTATATTTTTCAATATATTTATAATTTGATTAATTTTTAGCTAGTTTTTGACATCTTTTAATTGAACCAGTTAATATATATACTAATGAATTACATATTTTAATTCATTAACAAAGTTAATTTAATTAAGTGAAGGTTTGATATTATGGTACGGTTTTCATCATCACTGGAGGATAAACAACCACAAAAAAGAAATAATCAAGTCCCTGACGGATTTGACATGGAGTATTCAAGATTGAATCAACGTGAAGTTAGACAAAGACCTGTTTATACTCAGGAAGCACCACGTTATGTTGAAAAACAGCCTCCAGTAGTTGAGATGAATGACGATTATGATAATATCATTTTAGATGAAAAACCACAAGTCAGACAACCTTTACAATTCAATCCAAAGGACAACATTCAGTTCGGTGTTGAATATTCGCCAAATTCAAAACCGCCTGTCATTGGAAATAATCATACAATAAGATCCAACTCAATTATTTATAATGATGTTGTAATTGGTGATAATTTCAGAACAGGTCACAATGTGGTAATTAGAGAAAATACTAACATTGGAGACGACGTATTGATTGGAACAAACACTGTAATTGAAGGTGATGTAATAATTGGAAATGATGTAAGTATACAGTCAAATGTTTACATCCCAACCAATTCCGTTATTGAAGATAATGTATTCATCGGTCCATGTGCTTGTTTTACAAATGATAAATATCCTGTTAGAATTAACTATGAACTTCAAGGTCCGCGTATAAGAAGGGGAGCTTCAATTGGTGGTAACACTACATTCCTGTCTAATGTTGAAATAGGAGAAGGATCAATTGTTGCTGCTGGAGCTATCGTAATTCACAGTGTTCCTCCATTTTATTTGGCTATTGGAACACCTGCACGTATTAAACCTCTTCCAGACCATTTAAAAGTTCCTAATAAATTATGATTATTATTTTTTAAAAAACAAAGGAGAATATTCTTATGGCAAAATGGAAATGTAAACTTTGTGGATTTGTATATGATGAGGATGAAGGTTTGCCTGATAGAGGAATTGATGCAGGAACTCCTTTTTCAGAACTTTCTGATGCATTTAAATGCCCTCAATGTGGTGTCAGTAAAAAGATGTTTAAAGAAGTAGAATGATTTATATATCATTGCCTACTATAAATTATTTAATGAGAAACTTTTTGTAGTTTAATATAAAAAAGGAGATAAGATTATGGCGAAATGGAAATGTAATATGTGCGGATATGTATATGATGAGGATGCTGAAGGTACTGCTTTTGAAGACCTTCCGGATGACTACAAATGTCCTATGTGTGGCGCATCAAAAGATATGTTTTCTAAAGTAGAATAGGAGGAATAATAATGGCATTCGTTTGTAAAGTATGTGGATACGTTCATGAAGCTGATGAATTACCAGATGACTTCACCTGCCCAATGTGCGGTGTAGATGCAAGTAACTTCGAAGAACAATAATTTTTGTTCTTTAACTTTTTTTTTATTTTAATTTTTGTAATTTCTATTTTTTTTAGTTGTTTTTATCCATGTTTATATATAATGTGTGACAATATTATATATCATATTAAATTAATTTAAGTGAATAATATTCAATTATAGAAATTATTTTATTTGATAAATGGGGATTTATTGATTATTTTTCTATAATTTTTTCTTAAATTAATAAAATACTGAATAAATATCTGGGGAGTGTTTATTTATTAGTTTTAGTCAAAAGTTGCTAATGATTTTAGTATTGTGTTCATTATTAATTCTTTTTGCTGGCAATGCATTTGCTATTGAAGATAATAACTATAATGTTAGTCAAAATATTGAAAATTGTAATGGTAGTTTAAATGTTCAAGATAATTTTTTTGATTTTAATATTAATTTAAATGATTCTTCCAGCGCTGATAATCGTTTGGGCATAAGCAATGAAGATTTGCTGGCAGACCCTGTTTATCCTGGGGGCACTGATTTTTCTGACATTATGCAAGCTATTGTTTCTGCACAGAATGGGGATACTATTTTTCTAAAAAATCTTACTTATACTGGATCTGGAAGCGAAATAGTTGTGGATAAGCAAGTCACTATTGTCGGCGGTTTTAGTTTGGATGATGGATTAATGGCTACATTAGATGCGCGTAATCTATCACAAATATTTGTTATATCTGCGGATAATGTTGTTTTAAAAAATATTAACTTTAATTATGGTAATGCTCCTACAGATGGTGGTGCAATATACTGGACAGGTAAAAACGGTAATATGTCTTATTGTAGTTTTTTAAACAACACTGCAAAGACATATGGTGGTGCCGTTTACTGGGACAGCTTAAACGGTAATATGGAAAATGTTATTTTCGTGAACAATTCTGCTAAGGATGATTCTTACTATGTTTATGGTGGAGGTGCTATCTATTGGAAAGCAGCCAACGGTAATTTAAGCAATGCAAAATTTATTAATAATTTTGCCAGACGTGGGGGTGCTGTTTATTGGGCTGCTGATAATAGTAATTTAAGAAATATTGAATTTACTAACAATTCAGGATGGTTTGGTGCTGCTCTTTACTGGGAAGGAAAATACGGTAAATTAATTTATTCTAACTTTACTAATAATTGTGGTGATTATGGAGGTACCGGAGGTGCTTTTTACCTTGATCAGAATGGTTCTTACAATGATGTATCCTATTGTAATTTTGTAAATAATTCCGCCGTTAAGGTTGAAAGTGGTTCAGGCGGCGGTGCTATTGCATGGTATGCTACAAATGGTAATCTAAGTTTTTCTAATTTCACTGAAAATCATGTTAATTTTGCTGCCGGTGCTGTTATGTGGCAAGGAAATTATGGTAATTTATGGAATTGTACTTTTTATAAAAATTATGCTGACGGATATGCACAAAGCTCATATTCTGGGTCAGTATATAGAACAGGTTCTGCAGGTGCCGTCAGATGGCTTAGCAGATATGGTAATTTAACCAATTCCACGTTCATTGAGAATTATGCATGGAGTTCCGGCGGTGCACTTTGGGGAGACCAGATTGATGCCATTATAGATAATTGTATTTTTATTAATAATTCTGCTAAAGATTCCAATGGAGGATCTATTTACTGGAGTACCGGAGGTTCTACTGTAGAACATGCTCCTAAAATCATTAACAGTATTTTTATCAACAGTACTGCCAAAGGTTTCGGCGGTTCCATTAACTGGGATGCTCCTCATGCAAACTTGATAAATCTTACTTTTATCAACAGTTCTTCTGAAGGTTATGGTGCCGGTGCAGTTGCTATTTCCGGTGATTATTCTCTTGTATATGGATGTAACTTTACAAATTGTACTACAAAAGGTAATGGTGGCGGTATCCGTTCAACCATGTCATTTACAAATGTAACTCACTGTAATTTTATCAATACCTCAGCTGAGGGGTATGCAAATTACGAGGGTCCTGGCGGTGGAGGCGCTATTTACTTTGCTAGTCAAGGTTCTTATATATCCTATTCAACATTTGTAAACTCCAGCACTGATGCTGATGGCGGTGCTCTTAATCTTCATGCTACTGGAATTAGGGTATTTAATTGCAGCTTTGAAAATACATCTGCAAAGCTTGACGGTGGTGCAATAAGTCGTAAAACCCATGACGTTACTGTCTTTGATAATTTGACATTTATAAATTCAGTTGCAAAAACAGGATCAGGTGGTGCCATTTACTGGAAAGAGCCGGGAGTTTATACTTCCACTTATATGGCCAGATGTAACTTCACAAACACTTCTGCTAATCAGTTGGGTGGTGCTATTTACAGAGAATCCACTAACTTAATGTTTGATATAAACATCGTTAACACTAGTGCAAAACAGGGTGGTGCTATTTACTTTAAGTATTATGGGGGTAGTGTGAGCAATGTTAGTGTTATTAATACCTCAGCTACAGAAAAAGGAGGAGCTATTTATTCTTATTCATTTTATTCACCTATAACTAATGTTAGCATTATTAATACTACTGCTGGCATTGATGGAGGTGCTATGTATTTAGAGTATTCTGAAGCTACTTTAAGAAACATTACTTGTATTAATGCATCTGCCAATAATTTCGGTGGTTCTATTTATTCAGATTACTGGGGTAATTGGTACGATCTTAAATTTATCAATTCATCTGCATTGGATGGCGGTGCTATCTATAAGAACTATGATACAGGTAATATTGTTAATGCCACTTTTATCAACACCACTGCCGATCGTGATGGTGGTGCTGTTTACTGGACATATTCTAGGGATTATAATTCCAAAAAAAGTCTAATTAACGCCAGTTTTACTAACAGCCATGCTAAACGTGATGGAGGTTCAATATTTTGGCAGGCTTATATGGCTACTTTTAAAAATCTTACTTTTAATATAGGTTCTGCTGGCCAGGATGGTGGTGCAATCTTTTGGAATACTATTGGTGCTAATATTACTGAGTCAAATTTCACTAACATTACTGCTGGCCGTAATGGTGGTGCTGTTTATATGAACGGTAATAATGGTAATATTAGTATTTGTAATTTTACCAATAACTCTGCTTCCAATAATGGTGGTGCTATATACTGGAATGGCATTGCTGGTAAAGTTGAACATTCACTTTTAACAAATAACACAGCCGTATATGGTGGTGGTATTTATTGGAGTGGTAATGATGGAATTATGGATGTTTTAGAGTTCATGGGCAATAATGCGACTAACGGTTCAGCCATATATAAAGACAGAAACTCTAATTCATTGACTATTACAAATGTTCAATTTGATAAAAACAGAGCTAACGCTCATCATATTGAAATTGAAGTTGAAGGTAATGAATCATATTCCTTGGCCGATGTTACCGTCAATATTTATTTGGTGGCAAACGATAATATTGCTAATGCAATTTGGAATGATGGTGCTAATAATACTATTCTTTTAGCCAATATTACTTGTGTATATTCTGAAAATGGTATTAAACGTCCAGAACATACATTTAATGCTCTTACTGAACCTATAAGTCCTACCTATGAAATTAAAGATAACTCAACACTTTGGCAAAGTCCTTATGAGTATGCTCAGCTATTAGATGTTGTCATAACTAATCCTGAAGGTACTGTTATTTATAACCTTGTGGACGGTAAACTTAAAAGAACTAAAAGCAATACTAGAAATTTACTCTCTGCAATTAGATTTGATGATGAGGATATCAATGTAACTGATAAGGATGGTAAAATACACATAGAATTTACAAATCTGGAAGCAGGTAAATACAATATTGCGGCGGAACATAAATGGGACAAATATTACACCAATACTGCTAATGGGGATAATTTCATCATATATGATTTAAATGTCACAAAAACCACTGATGATGTTTTGGTTACTATTGGTCATAATGTAACATACAATATTACAATATTTAATAATGGAAGTCAAATTGCAAAAGATATTAAAATGTCTGATTTGATTCCTAGTCAATTAAAATTAGTGGATTATAACATTACTTGGCTTAATAGAACTGCTCCTGATTGGACTTTAGATTATAATGAAAATACAAATGAATTCATAATTCATAATAGTAATCAATTTGGGGATGAATCATTCATTCCTCCTTTTGAAAAAGTTCTAATTACTTTAGTATTTAATTCCATTAATGTAGGTACATTTAATAATACTGTTTCTGTTTTGAGTAATGTAACTGGGGATAAACCAACTAATGCAACTTCACAAAACACTACAGTTGTTCCTGTTGTTTTGAATATTAATAAGACTGTGGATGTTTCTCCTGTTGCTAATAATACTGTTGTTAATTTTACTGTTTGTGTGTCTAATGTTGGTTTGGGTAATGCTACTGGTCTTGTTGTTGTTGATAGTTTGCCTGCTGGTTTGACTTTTGTTGATGGTGGTATTGTTGATGATCCTTATGGTGTTGTTGTGTAT
>NZ_JAZRJY010000153.1:0-3206 GCF_045646045.1 Methanobrevibacter sp.
TCTTTAACCTCACCAATCAGCAAGGGCGAATTAGGATTATGCAACTTCTGGTTCCTTTTGCCAGCTTCATCTTATTGTTGGTATAATAGTATCCAAATTATCTACTACGAATTCAAATCTTGTTTCATTTTTCAAAGTAAAATAAATTTTGATTTAAGTTTATTTTTATTTACACGGATTATAATATTGTTTTTTGATTATACATAGATTTATATAATGTTAATTTTAAATTACTAATTAATTTATTTCTTTACGATTATTTAACCCTAAGAAACCATTTGAAAAAATAGTATTCTATATAAAACTATTTAATAAATAAATAAAAAATAGTATTATATTTTTCAGTATATTGAAAAGTAAATAATAAAATTAATATTGTTTTCAGTCAAATGAAAATTAATATGAAAATTAGAAATAAATTTCAAACCAATGAAATTCAAAATATAAATATGGAAGTACAAAAATCAAATTAACCTTTGTTGTGCATCAATATGACTCATGAAATAGTTGTACCGCATATCAAAAATATGAAAAACATTACTTATCACTAAATTTCGTTAAAAAACTTTGCTGATTAGAAATTTTTTATGAAAATTAGTTTAAAATTGTTTATTCTATTTAAAATAGTTAATTATATCTAACTATGGCAACATTGACAAAAATATTAATTAATGATGAAAAAGATACTATTAAGATGTAAAATTAAGTGTAATTTGGTTTTAGACATGTCTTATATTTATATTGATGAAAGTGGAGATTTAGGGACTAAAAAAGGTAGTTCAAAGTATTTTGTCATAGCAGCGATCAAAGTTGAGGATTCTAAAAAGCTAGACAAAATAATCAAGAAAACCAGACGAAATTTTAAAAAGAAAATGTTGACTTCAAATGAAATCAAAGGAGGAAATCTCCCATATGAATTAAAAATTAAAATCCTTGAAAAATTAAAAAATATTGATTATGAAATTTTCATAATCGTTTTTGACAAAGCAAACAGATATAAAATAGGATATGATGACAATAAAAAAGCATATGATATCTTAGCATCAAGATTAGCTAAATTAATTAAGATTGATAAACCCACTTTCATCTTTATCGATAAATCAAAAAACAAACAAAAAGAAATAGATGATTTCAATCAAATCTTTTTAAACCATTTAAACAATATTCAAAAACAGCCTATTAAAATAGAACACGCTGATTCAATGCATTACAAAGGCTTGCAGATGGCTGATTTGATTTCATGGTCAACTTTTCAAAATTTTGAAAATAATAATCCTGAATTTTTAGATATGGTTAAAAACAAAGTTGTAAAAATAGTATGTGAAAATTAGTGTATTTGATGAATGATAGAAGAACCCATATACCACCTAATTCGCCCCTCGTCGAGACAAGGATATACGGGCTGAACTTCAAAAGAAGTTTTTACCTTCTATAAAATTCAATTAATAGTATGTACACTATTACATATAAACATATTGTCTGAAAACTTACACATAAAATTTTATAACAAAGTTGATTGAAAAGTACGTGTAAGTGGTAGAACTTTTTCATGAGTTTCAATATAGCTGGGTTCATTGACTTCCTTTACAACATCACCATCTTTAACCTCACCAACCAATAGTGGTGAATCCGGATTATGCAATTTCTGATTCCTTTTAACTAACTGCATATTACTGTTGACATAACACACTTTAAATTATCTACTACTTTTAGTGAAATTTGTTCTATACCATACGAACAAAAAATGATTGAAAACTTGAATGAAATAGAAGAGGTTTGAAAACTTCTTTTATTTTAAATTTTTGACTGATTTCAACTATTGATTAAATTTATTTTTTGAAAAATTATTTTAATAGCCGTGTAAAAAAATACTAAAAATATGAAGCGTCTTTTTAATTAAAACCAAGAATGTGATTATTTCCCAATAATAACCTGTTGATATGCACATCAAAAAGGTTATTGATTGATGTTTGTAAGTAACCAACAACAAAAAATGTGAATTAATGGCAGTTAAAATTATGGAAAAAGTTATTGATTACCTACTTTTTAGAGACAAAATTTTTTATGTTTTGATTTGAGACAATTAATGATTAGCCATATCTCTATGACCAATCATTCGTGTTTCACGTAAAACCAAATCATATTCCAGAACTTCCTTCCTGGACATTATCCATTTCGGTCTTTTGATTTAACAGCAATTGATTAATCCAACCAGATGCCCAATCGGACAAATCATCATTATCAAATGGGGTTGGCAGGAATTTGTTCTTATTAGCAATTACCTTACGAGCTAGCTCTCTGTACACTTCAGCTTGCAGAGAATCCGGTGCCCCTTCAATTGTTGTCACTCCATCCAACTCACAACGTGTTACAGTAGGAGACCTTGGAACAAACTGAATTACGTCACTGTTTGTTTTTTCAGTGAAATCTTTTATCATATCTTCTTGGAGGGAAGATTTAATGGAATTTCCTATAACTCCACCCAACAATGCACCACCATTATTAGAATATTTTAAGATACCTTTAAACAGATTATTTACCGCATAAATGGCCATGTAGTCAGATGAAGTAACTGTATATACCTGATCTGCAATTCCCTTACGGATAGGCATTGCAAAACCTCCACATACAACATCACCCAAAACATCATAAATGATAATGTCGGGATCGTATTCATCGATGATACCGTTTGTATTCAACAATTCAATAGCCGCAATGATTCCTCTTCCGGCACAACCTACACCAGGTTCGGGACCACCCGCTTCAATACAGTAAATTCCATTGTATCCTTCATGGACAAGATTATCCAAATCACTTGATCTTTTTCTTACGGTATCCAATACTGTTGGAATGGACTTACCTTTTCTTAATGTTGTTGTTGAATCGTTTTTAGGGTCACAACCTATCTGCATTACACTATACCCCAAATCAGACAATGCTGCGGATAAGTTTGAAGTTGTGGTGGATTTACCGATACCACCTTTTCCATAAATTGCTATTTGTTTTGGCACAATAATTACCTCCTTTAATTTTTTTTATAACGGACCTACAAATCCACTTACTACATCTTCCACTACAGTTAATCCACCGTCATATCCACCATAATGCTTTGCCAGAACAGACCTGTTATATATTGGATATGAAATCGGAATGTGCAAAGCATTATAATCCTCAATTGAAGTTGGAGCCTCTATCGAACTGGAAAA
>NZ_JAZRJY010000154.1:0-6958 GCF_045646045.1 Methanobrevibacter sp.
AAATCCTGTTAGTGGAGTTAACATTACCATGAATATTAATGGTGTTTTCTATAACCGTACAACCAATGAAAATGGTACTGCCAGATTAAACATTAATTTAAACCCTGGGGAGTACATATTAACTGCTATTGATCCTTTGACTGGTCTTCAGATGTCATATAACATTACAGTTTTACCTACTCTAAACGCTACTGATTTAGAGATGAAGTATAAAGACGGTTCAACATTCAATGTCACTGTTCTTGATGGTCAAGGTAATCCATTGAAAGAGACTGCAGTCACATTCAATATCAATGGAGTATTTTACACAAGATACTCAGATTCCAATGGAATAGCTAAGCTAAACATTAATCTGATGGCTGGAAAATACATCATTACTTCGGAGTATGATGGGTTAAAAGTTGCAAACACAATAACTATTAAGGATTAATTAATTTAATCCTTTCTTTTTCTTTTTTTTTAATTGGTGCTACTATTGACCATTATAATCAAATATAAATACTTAAATACTGATTTTTGACATAAATTTATATTGTGATAATTATGAAAATTATGAAAATAATGATTGTCATGCTTGTTTTAATCATGTCGGTGGGGGCGGTCTGTGCAGCAGACGATATTTCCGATGAGATTATAAGTGATGGCGGTCATGATACTTTGGAAATTATGCAATACGATATTTATACGACTGGGGAAAGTTCATTCAGTAATCTGGCTGATGAAATAGAAAATGCAGGTACAACTTTGGATTTAACCAAGGACTATACATTCAACAATGCAACTGACAACAATACGGGAATTTTAATCAGCAAGGACAACTTTGTCCTTAACGGTAATGGCCACATACTTGATGGAAACAATCAATCAAGAATATTCAACATTACTGCAAACAATGTTACATTAAATGATTTAGTTTTAATCAACGCTAATTCAGATAAAGGTGCAGCAATACGTGTTAATGGGACATTAACATTAAATAATATTACTTTTATTAATAATAATGCTCGTGAGTTTGGTGGAGCTATAGCACTCTATGAAGATGTAACTCTTATCTGTAACAATTCGAAATTCATTGACAATGCTGCTGAAAGGGGCACAATATTTATTCAGAAAGGTAAGCTAAATCTTTACAATGCATACCTAACTTCAAAAACATTTTCTAAAGCGGGTCAAATTTATGGTCACACAGGTTCATCAATTAATATAGAAAATACTACTTTTGAAAATATTATTACAAAGTATTCACCTGCGGTATATCTTTCAAGTTCTAAAGCCAGAATAATTAATTCTAAATTCAATAATCTAAAAGCCAACATCAGTGCAGGTGCAATGAGTCTTAGGGAAGGCGGTGAACTATACATTGAAAATTGTAAATTTATAAACACCACCTCTTTCAGAAATGCTGGGGCCGTTTATGTGGACATCACAGGATATGCCAGTTCTGAGGGTAATGTAACCATAGTTAATAGCTTATTTAAAGACACAGATTCTGAATTTGGTGGAGCATATCTCCAGTTAGGAGGACAATTATGGATAAACAATACAGAATTCATAAACAATCACGCTACTTATAATGGAGGTGCAATTTATCTTTCATGTGTAGACAGTGCAATCAATAATTGTATTTTTGATTCAAACGGCGTTGATGATATTGATGATTATCCAACCTATGGTGGAGCAATATACAGTGATATAAGTACCTTAAATATAACTGATTCCAGATTTGTAAATAACATCGCAACTGATGGTAATGGGGTTTATGCATACGATACATCATATAACATTAAAAACACATTATTTGAAAATAATACAAATGGAATTTATACTCTTTTCGATAAGAAATGCAGTTTAGAAAACAATACTTTTATCAATGACAATATTTCACTCAACAATACACATTATGAATCAGTAGTGGTTGGAGAAGGCCTTAATTTAACATTGATTAACAATACTATTGATGTTGATACTCTTCCATCCAAATTTGATTTACGTGATTGGGGCTGGATGTCAACAGTCAGAGACCAAGGATGGATGAATGCTTGCTGGACATTTGGAATGACTGGTGCATTGGAATCAACATTGTTGAAAGCTACAGGTATTGAATTTCATACTTCAATGAATAACATGAAAAACCAGATGAAATATTCACATTATGGTAATAAAGAAATATTAGAAGGAGGATATAATCTTGCTGCTTCAAGTTATCTGTTAAGCTGGCTTGGAGCAGTCCCATATAATGCAGATACTTATGACGAACTTGGAAAAATTACAACACTAAACTTAGCCGGTCCAAACATTCATGTTCAGGATTTCATATTCGTGCCTAATAATGAAATCCCTAACGGTACAGAAATTAAAAAAGCGATTTTGAAATATGGTTCCCTGGATGTGTCCTATTTTGGACAATCCACATATGATGAAGAAGCTCCTTACTATAACCCAAAAACATATGCACAATATGTTGATGTGCCTGAACAGGCAAACCATGAAGTTGCTATTATTGGATGGGATGATAATTTCCCAAAAGAAAAATTCCTTTTTACTCCTCCTGGCGATGGTGCATGGATTATTAAAAACAGCTGGGGCTCTGATTTTGGAGACAAAGGTTGCATGTATGTTTCATATTATGACAAGTCACTCCTGGCATATAAACCAGGAATGATTGTTAACTATGCTGCTACACCTGTAATTGAAAATACTGTTCCGTACAATAAAAATTATCAATATGATTGGGTATGGATTTCTAATAATGAACCTGGAAATGGAACTATAAGTTATATGAATGTCTATGAAGCATTGGAAAATGATGCTATTGCGGCTGTTGGAACATATTTCAATGGAAGCGGTATCAATTATACTGTTGAAATCTTTGTAAATGATGTGTTAAAATTAACTCAAGAAGGTGTATCTCCATTTGTAGGTTATCACACAATCAAGTTGAATGAATACATACCAATCAAACAAGGTGATGTATTCAAAGCTAAAATAACATCAAATTGGGTTCCATACATTCTCCTGGAGGATACTAGAGCACATTATACTAAAAATATTTCATTTATTTCTAAAGATGGAAAAACTTGGGAAGATGCTTATGACTTAGGTTATATTGCATGTGTAAAAGTTTATACTGTGGCTTTACCAATTTATACTGAAGATTTGGTCAAAATCTATAAAAACGATTCCAAATTCGAAGCAGGTATTGGGGTGGCTAATGAAACAGTAATCTTTGAAATCAATGGTATGAATTATACAAGAACCAGTGATGAAAACGGAACTGCCAAAATGGCTATTAATTTAAATCCTGGTAACTACATAATCAAAACAATATTCAACGGCACAACAGTTAAAAATACTGTTACTGTATTGCCTACATTGATTGCAGATAACCTTGTCAAATACTTCAGAAATGATTCACAGTTCTATATTGACTTGATTGATGGTGAAGGAAATCCTGTTAGTGGAGTTAACATTACCATGAATATTAACGGTGTTTTCTATAACCGTACAACCAATGAAAATGGTACTGCCAGATTAAACATTAATTTAAACCCTGGAGAGTACATATTAACTGCTATTGATCCGTTGACTGGTCTTCAGATGTCATATAACATTACAGTTTTACCTACTCTAAACGCTATTGATTTGGAGATGAGGTATAAAGACGGTTCTACATTCAATGTTACTGTTCTGGATGGTCAAGGTAATCCATTGAAAGACGCTGCAGTCACATTCAATATCAATGGAGTATTTTACACAAGATACACTGATTCCTATGGAATTGCTAGGTTAAACATTAATCTGATGGCCGGCGAATACATCATTACTTCAGAGTATGATGGAATGAGAATCGCAAATACAATAACTATCAAGGATTAATTAACTTAATCCTTTCATTTCTTTTTTTTTAATTAGCACTGCTATTAACCATTATAATCAAATATAAATACTTAAATACTGATTTTTGACATAAATTTATATGTGTGATAATTATGAAAATTATGAAAATAATGATTGTCATGCTTATTTTGATTATGTCGGTGGGGGTGGTCTGTGCAGCAGATGTCATTTCCGATGAGATTATAAGTGATGGCGGTCAAGATACTTTGGAAATTACGCAAAACTATATTTATACGACTGGTGAAAGTTCATTCAGTAATTTAACTGATGAAATAGAAAATGCAGGTACGACTTTGGATTTAACCAAGGATTATACGTTCAACAATGAAACTGACAACAATACAGGAATTTTAATCAGCAAGGATAATTTTGTCCTTAACGGTAATGGCCACACAATTGACGCAAAAAACCAATCAAGAATATTCAACATTACCGCAAACAATGTAACATTAACCAATCTCATTTTAACTGGAGGTAATGCTGAAAAAGGTGGAGCAATATATACTACAGGATCATTAATATTAAACAATGTTACTTTCATTGATAACTACGCAACTAAAGAAGGAGGAGCTATAGAACTTTTATCTGATAATGTTTTAAACATTAACAATTCAAAATTCATTGATAATTATGGAGGTGCCGGCTCATCAATATATGTTGAAAAAGGTAAATTAAACCTCTACAACACAGAATTCACTTCAGATGTACATGCCAAACGTGGTCAAATTATTATTAAAGAAGCGGAAGGTTATGTTGACAATGTCACATTTGCAAATATTGTTTCAGACTATACTCCTGCAATATATATGGAAAAATCAAAAGCTCTTACAATACTCAATTCCAAATTTATTAATCTGGCTACAAACATCTCTTCAGGTGCAATAGGCCTTAAAAGTGGTGGTGTGCTATACATCAGGAATTGTGAATTCATCAACGTCACTTCTGCTAAAAATGCAGGAGCCATTCTTGCAGATATTCCTGGAGGTGATAACTTAAGTCCGGGTAATGTGACAATACTTGATACGGTATTCAGGAACGCTTCTTCTGGATTTGGTGGTGCTTATATCCAATTCGGTGGAAATCTCATCATAAACAATACTGAATTCACAAACTGTCATGCTACATACAATGGAGGTGCAGTTTACATTTCATATGTTGATTCTGCTGAAATCAATGACTGTAATTTCACTTCAAATGGTGTTGACATTATTGAAGGATATCCTACTTACGGTGGCGCAATGGTCATTGACATGTCTACAATAAGTATAAATGACTCCAGATTCATCAACAACACTGCAAGTGCTGGAAATGCAATTTATGCTTATGATGGATCATATAACATTAGAAATTCACTGTTTGAAAATAATACAAACCCAATCTACACATTTTTCGATAAACAATCCAATATAGACGAAACAAATATTTTCATCAATGATAATAATGTCTCAACCAACAATACATTCTATGCAACAATCCAAGATGGAGAAGGCCTGCAGTTAACATTAATCAACAATGTAATCAATGTTACTGCTCTTCCAGCAAGATATGATTCACGTGACTGGGGATGGGTTTCACCAATCAAAAATCAAGGTTGGGCGGGAGCCTGCTGGACATTCGGAATGACTGGAGTACTTGAATCAGCGTTATTGAAAGCAACCGGCCTTGCAGCGGTTCTTTCAGAAAACAACATGAAGAATACCATGATGAAATATTCAATTTACGGTGATACTCAAACAATCGAAGGGGGAGGCAACATTGATTCCACAGCTTATCTCTTGAGCTGGCTTGGAGCATTTATACAGGGTGCCGATACCTATGATGAGTTAGGAAAGCTTTCACCGGTGATTACAACCCAAAATGATATTCATGTTCAGGATCTTATGTTCATACCTAATAACGAAATACCGAACGGCACACAGCTCAAATGGGCAATCCTGAAATACGGTTCCATAGATGTAACTTACAATGGACAGTCCACATATGATGATGTGACTCCTTATTACAGACCTGACACTCATTCACAGTATGTGAATGTAACTATTCCTCCAAACCATGCTGTTTCAGTTGTTGGATGGGATGACAACTATCCAAAAGAGAATTTCGGAATTATTCCGCCGGGTGACGGTGCATGGATTGTCAAAAACAGTTGGGGAACTAATTTTGGAGAAAACGGATTCCTGTATGTTTCATATTATGACCAGACTTTCTTGCAATATATTCCTGACAGGATATTTCGATATGCAACTGCAATAATAATTGAAAATACAGTTCCATATAATAAGAACTATCAGTATGATTTAATGTGGGGCGAAGGGTTCGATACAGGCAATTCAACTGCAAGTTATATGAATGTATTTGAAGCTTTAGATGATGATTTGATTGCAGCAGTTGGAACATACTTCAACCAAAGTGGCATCAACTATACAGTCGAAATTTTTGTTAATGATGTGTTAAAACTAACTCAGGAAGGAGTATCTCCATATCTTGGTTACCATACCATCAAATTAAACGATTACATACCAGTCAAAAAAGGAGATGTCTTCAAAGCAGCGATTACCTCAAACGGTGTTCCATTCATTGATCTTTCTGATACCAGAGTTCATTATACTCAAAACATTTCATTTGTCAGTATTGACGGACAGCCTTGGCAAGATGCATATGACTTAGGTTATATTGCATGTCTAAAAGCATACACAGTTGCTATGCCTTTCTACACTGAAGATTTGGTTAAAATCTATAAAAATGATTCCAAATTTGAGGCTAATATCGGTGTTGCCAACGAAACTGTTACATTTGAAATTAATGGTGGAACATATAACAGAACCAGTGATGAAAATGGTACTGCTAGAATAGCTATTAATTTAAATCCTGGCGATTACACAATTAAGACAACATTTAACGGCACGACAGTTGAAAATACCATTACTGTATTGCCAACATTAATTGCCGATAACTTAGTTAAATACTTCAGAAATGATTCACAGTTCTATATTGACTTGATTGATGGTGAAGGAAATCCTGTTAGTGGAGTTAACATTACCATGAATATTAATGGTGTTTT
>NZ_JAZRJY010000155.1:0-28169 GCF_045646045.1 Methanobrevibacter sp.
TACTAACAATACTTGATGCAGTAGCACTACATATAGACGAAAATAATGTTGTATCAATCAACGAAATTGAAATAAAATAAATAGTATGTTCGATAGTATAGATATAGTAAATATGGAAACCTTCATTCAATTAGTTAAAAGAGGTTCCAGAATTAGTGGTGTAGAAATTACAGAATTATATAATAAGGTTTTCAAAAAGAATTTAAAACCAACTAATTGTAGTTCTTGTATTAATCAAAGATACAAAGAATTAAAGACAGCGTATGATAACTTTACCAAGTTATTAAAGGAACAAGAAGAAAAAGCAAAAGCATTAGAAGTATTAGATGAACTAATGACACCAACACAAGAAGAATTGGAAGAAATAACCCAGAAGAAGGGAAAGAAAAAGAAAGGAGAATAAAACTATGGCAGCACCAATCAAACCAGCAAATGAAGATAAATCAAGCATAAGAAAAGAATTGGCAATTAGAAATGTTGTTAATGACCTAATGGATGGTGGTGTATATTCTGTTATCAAAGAAAAACTAATGGAAGATGAATATGGAATCGGTAAGAAATATACTGAAGGAACTGCAAAAGCAATTATTAAATTTGCTAGAAAAAGAATCAAAGATGATTTTGAAGAGCAATTACCTGACATTAGAGCATCATTAACAAATATGTTATATGATTTGTTCACTGAAGCAAAAGATATGGGTGATAGAATGAATGCCATTAAATGCATCCAAGAAATTGCCAAATTAACTGGAGCGTATGAACCAACAAAAGTAGAAGCAAAGGTAGAGAATATTGTTATAGACTTCAATTTAACAGATGAAGGTACAGATTAAAGGAATCAAACTAACACAATCACAACAACTACTTTACAATGCAGCACATAACGATGATTTAAAGTACATATTAGCAGCGTTTTCTAGACAGCAAGGTAAATCAACAGTTGTAATGTTATTGTGCTTAGAATGGTTGCTAAATAAGTCTGAGGACATTATATATTTCACTCCTACCTATCTACTTTCAAAACAAATTTATTCAAAAATAATAAAACTATTACCAGAAAAATTAATTGTAAAATCCAATTCACAAGAACTAATCATTGAAACAATAAGCGGTTCAACTCTTAAATTCTTCTCTGGTGAAGCAGCACAAAGTGCCAGAGGTAGTAACTGTACAAGACTTATAATAGATGAAGCAGCGTATGTTAAAGATGTTATAGATGGGCAATCCTTTTGGTTTAACATTGTATTACCACTCATCAAAGTAAGAGGTAAGAAAGTAATAATGATTAGCACACCTTTTTCAACAAGTGGTTTTTTCTATGAACTATGTATGAGAGCAATCAAAGGTGAAGAAGGATATATATTTCTAAAGAGAACAATATATGATGATGCACTGATAAAACCAGAAGAAATAGAAGAATTGAAGAAAGGTTATCCAGAACTTGCATGGAGAACAGAGTTTTTATGTGAGTTTATGACAAATGCATTATCAGTATTTCCAGATTATGAAAGATGTTTTAAAGAATTTACTTTTGATTATAACAATATATATTGTGGTATAGACTTATCAACAGTTGGTACAGATAATACAATCATAACATTTATAAATAATCAGAATCAAATACAACAATTTAATATAAAAGGTGATTTGGATTCAAAATATAAACAAATTGCTGATATATTAAATCATTATAACCCAAAAGCAACATATATAGAAGTTAACTCAATTGGTGAAGTAATGTATAATGAAATCAGGAAATTATTAAAGCATAAAGATACATTTCATAAATTTACTACTACCAATGACACAAAAAAAGAATATGTAAATAAACTATCAGTTATGATAATGAATGATGAAATATCATTTAATAATGATAATAAGTTATTATACTCTGAATTAGGTACATTTACATACAAGTTAACTAAGAATGGTAATATTACTTATGCTGCAATACCAAGCGCACATGATGATACAATAACATCATTGGGAATGGCAATACAAGCAAAAGAAGATTTTAAATATACAAACAATATAACATTTGCAAAGCGAAATATAGTTAAAAAACTTATTTAATATGGCAAGACCGAAACAGAATTTTAAAATAGCGATACCAGAATCTTGGGATGAAATAACATTAGAAAAGTTCATTCAAATACAAACTTTATATCAAGAAGAAAATAAACCAACAATAAAAGAAATCATATCTGTATTATCCAATATTCCATTAAATGAATTAAATCAATATCCAGCAATCATTATTGAAAAAATAGCAGATAAAATAGATTATTTAAAAGATAATATATCAAATGAGATATTAAACTATATTGATATAGATGGGGAAAGATATACTATCAATCATATGGAAGAATTAAAGTTTGGTGAATACGTTGATGTGCAAACAGTATTAGATAGCGATAAAAACAATTTTCCAGCGATTTTAGGCATTTTATGTAGAAAGGAAGGAGAAATATATAATGATGATTTCATTGCCTTAGAACTCAACAAAAGGATTGAAATGTTTGCACATCAACCAATAACCAAAATATATCCAATGATAGGTTTTTTTTTAAACTTATATCTACTATCACCGAACAATATCCAATTGTTTTCGGAGAAACTCAAAGACCACACAAACCACATTCTGACAGTTACAGAAGATTCGGTAAGAAGTGGAACTGGATTAAAACGCTTTATGAACTCTCCAATGAAGAAATTGAAAAAGTTGAGAAAACAACTCAACAGTATATAACAACAGTATTTCAATTCCTTTCATATACAATTGAAAAAGGTTGGGCAGAAGAAGACGAAGATAAATTCCAAGACCAATTAAGAAAACAAAGAAGGAACTAATAAATAGTTCCTTTTTTTTATACCCTAAAATGTTTATAATAAAATATAATAATATGGCAAATATTAATAATCATACACTGGAAATATACGTAAATGGTATTCCAATTGATTTATTTGATGATGGAGTTAATTTAAGAATTAATAAAGTTATAAATGACCCAACAAAAATAAATACAACACAATCAGAATACAGTTTTACATTTAATTTACCAGTAACAGATATAAATGCAAAAGCATTCAATTATGCTAATATATCATCAAAGAAAAATAAATTCAGTGGTAGATACCCAGCACAAGTTTATGCAGACAATATATTAATATTTAATGGTACTATTAAAGTTACATCAATTGAAGAAGGACAATTCAAATGTAATTTATTTCAATCAAAGATTAATACATTGGAAACTATATTTGGTGAAACTACAATGAATGAGATTAACTGGAAAGTTCCGTTCAAGGGTGTAAGCACAATCAATGAAGTAAATGCTAATCCTGATACCAAATACTTTTTCCCTTTTGTAGCATATTCATTATTTAATAAATTACCAGATTTCACAACTGGTTCTGGTAATAGACAATATTCAGATAAATATGTAATAGATTTAACAAATAGATTTTATTATAATTCATTTGTACCTTCTTTAAATTTAGTTGAATTATTAAAGAAATGTTGTGAATTAAAAGGTTATCAATTAAGTGGTGATATAATAACAGATAGAATTTTAAATGATATATATTTATCAAATTATATTACTGATGAACAAGACCCATTATATAATTATGGAGACCCTGATATGGGTACAGTTGATGTAACGATTAAGTGGGCGAATAATGATTCAACCAATATGATAGAATATCCTTTAGGTTATATTCCAATGACGAGAAGTGAAATAGCAAGTGGAACAAATAACTATGATACAGCATTTGTTTGGAATACATTAGGTTTAAATAGTAATAGTACCATAACAGTTAACAAGAACAACAGTAAGATGTATGTTAATGAAGGTATTCAAATTCCTGCTGATGGATGGTATGAAATAACTATGGATATGGATATTGGTATACCAACAAGTCAAGGTAGTATAACAGCACAACAATGTATTAAATATTCTCCAGCGGGTTCAGTAGTTATTGAAGGACAAAAATTTAGTTGGGATGAAGAAAGAGAATATGATGATGTTGAATTATCTTATTCACTTGATAATATGCCTATAGAAATACAATTATGTAAATATGATACTGATGATGGTGAAGTGAATAATATAAGCCACAATATTATATATTATGGTGATTATCCTAATGAAAGTGATTATCAAGCAATCATTCAAGAAGATATGGATATGAGAGTTGGTAAGTATTCCAATGTCAGTAAAGCAATAGACGCATTACCTCCTGATGATGTGGTAAGTGCAGTTGCAATTGACCCATATAATAATCCAGACTTCATCTGTGGTATGTCACAAAGTACTTATGGAAGAAACTTTGCTTATATGAAAAATGGATATAGTTGGCATTCAGATTATCAAGATGTAGCAAATGGTTCATTATATAATATGAATGGATATTATTTTAACTACACAGATTTTGAAATAGACCCTGATAGTTGGTTAGGTTTAGGTTGGACAACAGGTAGTACTACATCAACAGTAAATGCAAATAGTTTATTGGGTGGTGGTGAATATTATCCTACATCAAATGGTAGAAGAACTAAAGGTATATTGAAAACCATTGTTAGATTGAACAAAAACGACATGTTAATACCTTTCGCACAAACAAGAGGATATTATATCAATAATTCAACATCAACTGGTAGTACAGATATGACACCAGTTATATATAAAGCAGATGCAACAATTAATTTGAAAGTAAGAGCAGTTGCACAAGAACATATATCATACAAGAAACTATCTTATAATATGAATAGTTTATTTGATGTTGATTTGAATTTGGGTAATTTTAATAACAATCAACAAAAAATATCAGATTTTATAACAGATGTTCAAAAAGCATTTAATTTATCATTTCAACAAGATGGTAATAATATTATTTTGAATAGACAAAAAATAAATGATGGTATAGCAGCACCAGTTGATATTGATGATAAAACAAATACAATAGATGCAGTATTCAATGAAATAGAATTTCCAAGAAGTATTGAAGTTAAATATAAGATTGATACAGAAGAAGAAGGTTTTTATAGAAGCGTAGAAGACAATACAACTGAAGAACAGATGCAATCCAATAACTGGAAAGATTATGGTGATTATGGATATGAAAAAATACAAATAAGTCAAGCAGATGATTCACAAGATATATCTCAATCTTTAGGATTTAGTTATTGTTGGTATAGACCGTTTGAAGTAACAACAAATATTCCAGGTCTTCCACCTATTAATCCAACACCAAGTGGTAGTGCAATTACAGTAACATTAACTGGTGAAATAATCAGAACTGGAGTTGGTACAGATAGTGGTTGTGATAGTGATGGTGATGGTATTGATGATTTATTTAAACCACATTCAATTATTTTTGATTCAAATATACAATATACTATAAGTGGAATTAGCACAATACCTGATGTTTTAAAATTCAAGGTTAAATCATCAAGATTACATCTTGGTAAACATATGGAAGGAACAGAAACATACACACCAACAGATATGAGTGGAACTCTTACACCACCTTCTGCAACTGATGTTATTGCAACCAACATATGTTATCAAGTGGAACAAATGTTATCAATAGAAGGTGTTGAAATATATTTAACTGATGAAAGTGAATATAGTTTAACAGTGGTTGATAATATCAATTATACTGATGATAGTATGAATACATTAAATGAATATATAATGACATTAGGTATCGAAGAAGAAACTGGTGGTGGTGGATATGAAAATGAAAATCCAGATGATAGTGAAGGTGATGGAGACCAAGAAGGTGGAAGTGGTGGAAATACATCAAGTGGAAACCAAACTCTTTCATTTGAATTTAATACATCATCATTAGTGTTTATGTTCAATGGTTTTGTTCAAGATGAAAATAACACATATACAGCAACAACAAGTCCATATACAACAACATTATCTGAATTGGGTGTTGATAAATTAACTATGACATATAGAACTTTTTATAACACATCGTTAACTAATTTAATAAGTTTTCCAGACACAAGTAATGTAACTAATATGAAGTATATGTTTAATGGATGTACTTCTTTAACTTCATTAGATTTATTATCTTTTAATACAAGTAATGTTACAGATATGGCTTATATGTTTAATAGTTGTGTTAATTTAACTTCATTAGATGTTAGAAACTTTAATACAAGTAAAGTTACAAGAATGGATAGTATGTTTAGTGGATGTAGAAGTTTAACTTCACTAAATGTTAGAAACTTTAATACAAGTAAAGTTACAAGAATGGATAGTATGTTTCATGGTTGTAGAAGTTTAACTGAACTTGATTTAAGTAATTTTGATACAAGCAAAGTAACATCTATGAGTTATATGTTCGCATATTGTACTGGTTTTACTGGAACAGATAAATTAAATATATCAAGTTTTAACACAAGTGGAGTTACAAATATGAGTTTTATGTTCGCATATTGTGATAATTTAAAAACATTAGATTTAAGACATTTTGATATTGGGAATGTTACTAATATGCAAAGTATGTTTAATTGTATAAGTTTAGAAACATTAGATGTTAGTACTTGGAATGTAGGAGAACATATTACTTCATATGATACTATGTTTAACATAGCAGTTGGAGATTGTTTAAAAACATTGAGAATTAAAGAAGGTACAAGAGATTGGTGGTGTGCAAGATTAAGAGAATCAGGAATTTCTTGTGATATAATTGAAGAAGTAGATGAACCTGATACACCTACTGAACCTGATACACCTACTGGTTCTACAACTGGTTCTACATCAAATGGTACTGTTACAATACCTGTAATTGGTAAAACTGAATGGTGGATTGAGGGTTATAAATATGAAGAAATGGCGAAGAATGATGGTAGAGGTATGGCACAAAGAATGTGGTTTAGAAATTCTCCAAGTGATATTGTATTACCAGTTCAAGGTGAAAAATACTTTATAACAACAACATCAAATAATAAGATATATACTGATAATAATGAGATTATATATTTAAATTATAAAAATGGTGTAAATACGTTGTTAGGTAAATACTTTAACGCTGATGTTGATAGTGGTTCAGATGAAGTTGAAATAGATGTATATTTAACTCCTAATGAATATAGATTAATATCAATGGGTGCTTCAGTTCACTTTGATGATAATTTATATAAGGTATTGGAAATTCAAGGATATGACCCATCTGGAGTTAATCCAACAAAACTTAAATTATTAAGTTATTAAATAATATAAAGGATAGTATTTATTTACTATCCTTTTGTTTTCTATAATGTTTATATTAAAATATTATAGATAAATATGGCAAATATTTTATATAAAAAGCAAAAGCAACAAAAGAGTTTAGATAATGGTATTACTTGGGTTGACACTGGAGAATATAGAGTTGGTGATATAATAGAAAATCCTTCAAATTGTAGTAGCACAGATAGTAAACAATGTAGATGGGTTGAATTGGACGCAAGTGAAGGTTATTATTGTGATGGTATAAATAAATATACAATGCAAGTTGAAGAATGTACAGAGAATGGTTTAATATGGACAAGAACTGGAAATTATCAAAGAGGTAATACTTTAATAGAAAGCAACTCAACTGATTGTGGTTATGTGAAACCAGATACACCCACTGGAGATATAACAAGTGACACATTATAATTAATATAAAGGATAGATTATTTTCTATCCTTTTTTTATTCTAAATGTTTATATTAAAATATAAATATTATGATAAAAGAATTAATTACACACCTTATGGATATTGCAGCACAACACAAAGCAGTTAATAAGGTGGGTTACAAAAGACAAATAAATATCAATAACCAATCGAATGAAAAGTATTTCCAATTTATTATAGACAATGAATCTTTACTTGAAAAACAATTGGTAGAAGGTATTATGACATTAAGACTTAATGTAGATGTATTAGGGTTCATTTCCAGCGATTTAACAGTGCTTGATGTACAAGATACTGCATTACACATTATGCTTGATTATATCGAATTTATTAACGCTGATACAACCTATTATAACCTTGAAGTAAGAGATTATTCAATAGCATCTTACAGTGAATATACAGATGATAATTGTGCTGGAGTAAGAGCAACCATACAACTTATAGTTCCTAATCCAATTAACATATGTGAGTATAGAGATAATTTCATTGTAAAGGAAGAAGAAGTAAAGGTTGAAATGGATATAAATCCTGAAAATAATTGTTCAAATATCAAATATAATAACAATAAAAGTGATTTAATAATTTCACCAATAAAACTAAAATAATGGAAACAGATGGATGAATTAGCAACTAAGATAGCAAAAGAACTAATGATAGTATGGAGGCAACTTATGGCATCTGATTATGCTATCAATAAAAGAGCAAGCAAAAGAAGTGGCGGTAAAGTCACTTTAGAATTTTCAAATCTGGACAATGAAGCAAAAATAGAAAAGAATGATTGGACTTTTAGTTTATTTTATAATGACTATCTACAATATATTGAACAAGGAAGAAAAGCAGGTGCAACACCAGTTCCCATCAGACCATTAATAGATTATATAAAAAGAAAAGGTATTTCAAATGATGTAAGGGTTGCATATGCTATTAGAGAAACAATATATCAATTAGGTATTCCAGCGAGACCACTTTTAGAACCTTTTGGTGATATGCTTGATGAAAGATTTGAGCGAAAATTATATGATGAAATATTCAATACAATAATAACTAATTTAGATAAATATTTTAATCAATGAACATATTATTAAATGGAAATATTAATCCACAACAATATATAACTTTTAACAATGTTCCTACTATATTAAAGATAGATTCCTTTGGTGATGGCGATAAAGCAAGATTGGAAATCACAGTATCAACTGGAGGTAATACATCTGAACCTTGTTATATTAGAATAAATGGTTATACCATAACATCAACTAATGTATTGGGAAATGATGTTAGTTCAGTTTATTTAGTGCCTTTATCATTGGGTTCAAGTTATACAAAAGCATCTGCATATTCAATTGCAAAAGCATTTCAAAATACTGGTTTAATCAATTCCTATAACGTTTATTGT
The DNA here is from genome assembly GCF_045646045.1 of Methanobrevibacter sp. Classification (GTDB taxonomy): domain Archaea; phylum Methanobacteriota; class Methanobacteria; order Methanobacteriales; family Methanobacteriaceae; genus Methanocatella. The sequence goes on from NZ_JAZRJY010000155.1 coordinate 9,077, forward strand.
GATAATCAAGTATATGGTAGTACATCTTCTAAAGTTATCATAGAAGCGAAAGAAAAGGGTAATCAATACAATTTCACAGATATTGATACAAATGCAACTTATATTAGTTTTAGTTCACCTACTAATGGTAGTTCTTCTGATTTATTAACTGGAACAAAAGTAATTCTTGATGTATATGCAGAACCAAATATAACAAAACAAACTCAAATTGGAGCAAACAGTAAAGTATTACCTCATTTGGTAACAGTTGAAAAGAACTATTATAAGGATGGTATTAATTTTGATTTATCACCAATATTAGCAACAGTAACAGAAAACGGTAATATAACCCAGTATAATGTTACTGCAAGTTATGTTAAGAATGGACAAGCAACAGTTATTGGAGAATTATCACATAACTATGCTGCTAATGGTTATTCAGTTAATCAAGGTATATTCTACATTCCTAAATTCTCTAGTTGGTATTTGGCACAAAATGTTAGTAGAGGTACGGATAAATCAACATATAATAATACAACTTTATATTATATTGATGGTGAACCTATAACATTATCATTTTATTGTTATGATTTATCAACAAAATCGTTAACAATTAATTATTTGGATTCAGCATTAAATCAAATATCAACACAATCAGTTTCAATAACCCCTGATAAATCATTGTATCATCATTCATTCACACCAACAGAAGGTGCGTATTACGTAGATGTTGTTACACCAAATCAAGGAACTGTAAGATATACTAATATAAAACCTTTGAAATATGGTAATATGAATGATTATCAAATATTGAATTGGTATAACAGTTATGGTGGTGTATCATTTTTCCCATTTACAGCAAAGAGAGAAGAAGAAAGAGAAACTGAAAAGACATTATATAAGAAACAGAATTTCAACTTATATAATGATAATATTAAATCAATGAATAAGGTATATTCTATGGATAATCAATATTCAGTTACTTTGACAACACATTACATGGATAAGGATGGTATATATTCCCTTTATGATTTGATGAATAGTTCTGAAGTCTGGACAGAAATAAATGGTGTAAAATATGAAGTTATTGTTAAGAATGTACAAGTTACAGAAAGTAATGTAAGTGGTGTATGGCAAGGTACAGTAACTTATGAATACAGTTCACCAGATAAATTTTGATAAGTAGGAAACTAATTTCCTACTTATTAAGTTTTTTCATAGAATTACTTATTTTCTTTTTATGCTCTTCAGTTTTCGGTTTTCCTTTAAAGGTTAAACTTAAATGCTCTGATTTTTTTATAATTTCAAGGTTGCATAATCTATTATCAATTCTATTACCATTAATATGATGTACATCATACCCATCTGGTATATCACATTGATGTCCAACCATATAAATTATTCTATGAAACATAGTTGTAGGTAATTTTTTATTATCACCAACTTGTAAGTAACTTGTATTTTTATGTTTATAACCAACATATTTTTTAAATTTTTTACTCCATATTTTACCGTTCTTCTACATTAAATAAATATGGTGTGAATCTGTTATCTTCAATAAGCATATTATCTTATTTATATTTCTCACCAATATTAGTGATTAATGCAAATATATAAAAAATGTTATTTAAAACAAAATAATGTTTATAATAAAAATATAATAATATGGCAGATATTTATTTAAATCCAACATTGATTGATTTTTCTTATTTTTCAGCATATTCACCAGTTCCAACAAATTATAATTGGGATGATATTAGACCGTTTGTATCAATAGCAGAAGAAGTATGGGTAGTTGATATTGTAGGTAGAAAATTATATAATGAACTTTTAGAGCAAGTTCAAAATAACAATCTTACTGGAGAAAACTCTACTCTCCTATTAAAGATATATCCTTATTTATCTATGGCGATTGTATTTGAATCAATGCCATTCTTAGCATATAATATTACAGAAAAGGGTGTAACAAAAGGAAAGAGTGATAATAGTGAACCTATTAGTAATAGTGAGTTGATTAATATGCAGAACCACATTAGAACACAACTTGAAGTATTAAAGAGAATGTTAAAGAATTTCTTAAATGAAAACAGTGATTGCTACCCTTTGTTCAAATCTGATGATGATTGCTGCACTACTACTGACATTGATGATTGTGGTGCTTTTGCTCTTTTTCTCTGGAATGCAAATAGGATTGATGTACACAGAGAAATGAAATGGTATAATTTCTATCAAAAAATGAAGCAAAATCCAAACGCAAATATTAGGTTATATTCTAATAATAGTAGAATTTTAAGATAATTATAATTAACCCTATTTGATGAAAGTAGGGTTATTTTTTTATGTTTATATAAAGGGTTATGAAGTATATAATTTATGTAATTATTTTCTTAATAATATTATTTAATGGTAAAAAAAGTGTTGAACCAACCATAATAGAAAAGGTTGAAATAATAAAGCACACAGACACAATAACTATATATAAACCCATCCCTGATACAGTGTATCTTACTAAAATAGTAAAAGATACATTGTATTCAACGGATTCAACAAAAACAGAAGTAGATATACCAATAACAACAACCATATATAAGGATAGTACATATGAAGCATCTGTAAGTGGTTTTAAGGCGAATTTAGACTATGTAAAGGTATTTCCAACACAAACTACCATCTATAAAGAGAAAACGCTGGAAATCAAAGAAAAACAACCTTTAATAAAGCATGGTGTACAAGTTGGTGTTGGTTATGGAATGATTAATAATAAGCCAGACTTTTATATAGGGTATGGCATTTCAATAAACTTTTAAAATGAACAGTACAGATAGTTTATTTTTAACTGCCATAGGGAGTGTTATTACCTTTATAATGGCGCAAAAATGGATACTACCTTTGCTTATCAAATTCTGGTATTGGTTGAAAGGAGAAAAGAAAGAGTTTGATAAGAAAAACTTTGATGGTTCAAAAGAATTATACAATTACAAGAAATCAGTGATTGAAACACAAGAACAACAATTCCAAGTATTATTGAACCAGATTACAAATCTTGAAGAAGAATTAACAAAGTATGCAAATGAACTACAAACATTGAGAACAACTATATTAAGACTTAATTCAAGATTATATGATAAATCTCTATTGATTGCAGAACTTCAAAAGAACAGTTGTTGTGTTGAGGGATGTCCTCACAGAGAGTTATGTAAAAATAATTTAAATAAAATAGATGATTTAGATGAAATTGAAGGTTAATAGAATATATAGAGGTTTAGATTACACAATTGGAAGATTATTAGTTAATGGAGCGTATTTTTGTGATACGTTAGAAGATGCTGATAGAGGTTTAAAAGATGAAATGGATTTGGATATGATTCAAGCATTGAAAAAACCAAATATAACAGCAATACCAACTGGAACCTATAAAGTGCTTATTACTTATTCACCAAGATTTAAGCAAAGAATGCCAATACTAATGAACGTAAAAGGATTTGATGGTATCAGGATTCATAGCGGTAACACACATAAAGATACCAGTGGGTGTTTGTTGGTTGGAGAAAACACAGAAAAGGGTAAGGTTTTAAATTCAAAAATAACATATACCAAGTTATTTAATTTGATTAACGATGCATTGGAAAATGACGAAGAAGTAACAATAACAATAGAATGATAAAAGAAAGTATAACAGAAATTTCAGCAAGTATTGACAATTGTCATAACTTATTATATATTATAAATAAAATAGAAGAATATAAAGAAGATTTAGATAAACAAGATATAATAAATATTCTATATTACTATTATTTATTCAATAAAGATATATTTGATAATATATTATAATATATAAAGATATTACACTAGGCCTGTAGTTTTGGAATTTCGCTATTTAGTATTGGACTTGTGTTGGGTAGATGGGGTGAAACATCTACCCTTTTTTATTGCCATAAATGTTTATATTAAAATATAAAATAACATGGCAAATCAAAAAGTTTATAATATTGTCATTAATGGTATTAAGGAAAGTATTAATGAATTAGATATTTTAATATCAAAATTAGACGATATTGAAAATAGATTAGATGCCCTTGGAAAACAAGGTATTAAACTTGATGCTAAAGGGTTAAAGGATTTGGAAAAGTTTAAAATTCCAGAAATATCAATAGAAGGTATTGAAACAAAGGCACTAAAAAAGGAAATGCAACAACTTGAAAAGGATATTGCAAAAGGTGCTAAAACTATAGATGGAGAATATACCAACACACTTAATGGTTTAAGAGCAAAATTAAGAGATTTAAAAGCAGAATTAGGTACAGTTGATATAGATGTAGATGCAGATGTATTTGCTGATTTGACTGATGAGATTAAAGAACTCAATGACCAAGTTAAACAAATGGAACAAGACTATGGAACATTCAGTAGAAACGTTGGTAACTATACTGAATCTGTGGTTGATGCTCTCAATGAATTTGATGGACAAATGTATGAAACTGCTGGTACCATTGAAGAAGTAAAAGAAGGTGTTGATTCTTTGAAGGGTAAACAAATGTTTGATGTAAATATTGGTGGTGTTGCTGTTCAATTTGAAAACGTATCACAAGCGATTGGAGAAATTGATGATATGGCACATGCTGCTGCTGCAAAGATGCAAGAATTGGCAAATGCTGGAAAAACAAATACTGAAGAATATAAAAAACTTAACCAAGAATTTCAAGAATTTATACAAACATCTGCAAACTTAGAGAGAGTAAGAAAACAAACTGATGAATTAAGGGATTCAGTATCATCTACATCAAGAGGTTTGGATATGAGTGTACAAGCGTTCCAAGCACTTGGTAATGCTATGCAGATGGCAAGTGGTATTGCTGGTTTATTTGGTGATAATCAAGAAAAGATTGAAGAAGCAATTAATAGAACTGTTCAAATACAAGCAATCCTTCAATCAGCACAAGAATTATATAACCAAACAATTCAAAATGGAACTGTATTAAATAAGGTTTGGACGGTATCTCTTGCAGCAACTGATAAGGTAATGAAGATGTTAGGTGTAACAACAACTGGTACTTCAAGAGCATTTAAGTTGTTGAGAGGTGCTATCGCTGCAAGTGGTATTGGTTTACTTGCAATATTGGCTGCTGATGCTGTTTCCGCTTTAATGGAAATGGTTAATGGATTGAGCAAATCAGAAAGAAAATTACTTGCTAATGCACAAGCAATTGATAGAATAAAAGAAAGTACTAATGATTGGTTGGATGAAATTGAGCGATTGAATAAACTTAAAGTAGATTTGGGTTTAATTGATGAAATTGAATCAACAACAGATTTGTTAGCGAAATACAAAGCAGAATATAATTTAACCATACAAGACATATTAACTCAAAATAAAAAGTTAGAAGGTAAATGGGGTAAATTATTTGAAATTGATACAAAAAAATTAGATGTTGATAAAGCAAATATCATTAAACTTTTATCTGATTTATCATTTGAATATATTTCAGCAAAAGAAATTGTTGATAAATATAAACAAGCAATTGAAGATGGTTCTGATGAACTTAATGAAGATACCATAGCAACTTATCAAAATGCACAAGCAAAGGTTGTATTATATAATTCATTATCAAGAGTAATGGAAGGTTATAATCAATACTTAGACGCTGTTAATAACAATGGTGGAAAGAATGGTAGTGGAAAAACACAAGCAGAAATAAGGAGAGAAATAGAAGATGCTGAAGTTGCTGCTATGAAAGATGGTTTCTCAAAAAGAATGGCAGAATTAAAGTTACAACAAAAAAGAGAACTTGAAGAATCTGGAAAAAATGAGAAACTAAGAACTGCTTTATTAGCAAAACACCAACGAGAAAGAGAGGAATTAACTGAACAACACAACAAAGAGATTAAAGAACTAAAATATGAAATAGAAAAATCATTAGTGTTAGATAGTATTAATGTTGATGCTGATGTATATGTTGAATCTTTAAATAACACTTATAGAAGAATAGATGAATTATCAGAAAAGTTAACTGGTTTCAGAAAAGAATGGTTAAAAATTCAAGATGAAACGATATTAACAAGCAAGGGTGTTATTCCAGATGATTTTGGTACTAAAGGTTTATCAACATTTGAAAAGTTCACCTTAAAACTTAAAGATTTCTGGAGAGAAAATGTTACTGATGTATTAAGTGGTGATAAGATAGAAACTAATATTAATAAATTAGTTGAAAGAATTTCAGGTTTAAAACAAGATTTGTTCAGTGGTAAACCTATGGATAATAATATTTTATCCTACTTAACAGAATATGATGCAAAAGAAAAAAAGAGTGGTGAAGACTTTTTAACTGCAAAAAGAGATACTGATATACTAAAGAATGAAAAAGAATATAATGAAAAATTAATCAGTGCTGGAGAAGATGCGAAAAGTGGTAAAATTACTTATGACCAGTATCAAGTAAGAAAAGAACAATTAGAACAATTCTATAAAGAAAAGAACGATATTATAGAAAAGGACTATATTGAAAATATGACAAAAATTGAAAAACATTATGAACAAAGAAATACTCTTTTAACAAAATATTCTTCAAGAGAAATAGGTATAGTTTTACAAGCAGAAGCAGAAGAAAAGAAAATCTTGCAGCAAGAACATACAATTGCTAAGAGAGAAGAAGAAATCCGCTATAATGAAGAAATTGAAAGACTTACTGAAGCACAAAACAAACAGTTAGAACGAACTGATTTAACTGAAAAAGAAAGAAAAAGCATTCTTGCATATTGGGAAAAACAATTTAGTTTAGCAGATGAAAATCATCAAAATAATTTATTAAAATTGAGAATGGAATTTGGAAACAGACAATTGGATATTGAAAAGAATACCCAGATTGAACGTTCAAAAATTATTACTAAATATAATGATATTATATATGAAGAATATAGTAAGGCATATGATGATATATTAAAATTACAAGAAGATTTTAGCAATGTTGACGAAGTTGATTTAGGTTCACAAGAATTATCTGTTTTAGGTGGTTTTTCTTCTTCAATAATGGAAATGAATAAGTTTGAAGATTCTTTCAGAAAAATGAAAGAAAATATATCCAAACAAAAAGAAGAACTTATTCAACAATTTAACGATGGTGTTATTACAGAAGAAGCATTTAATAAATCATATGCTGAACTTGATTTATTGGAAGAAGAAGTTAATAATACACTATCCAACATTTCTTTGAACTTTAAAGAATGGAGTGTTGGTATTGCAGAAGTTGTTAATGCTGCTGTTGGTATATGGGCGCAAATGTATAGTCAAATTGCAGACTTGCAGTATCAAAATGAAATGAAACGAATTGATGATTTAAGGGAACTATATGATAAAGAAACTGAAACCCTTAGAGAAGCGTTAGAAGAACAAAAAGAATTGTTTGAAAAACATAACCAAAATGTTTCTGATATTGAAGGTGAACTACAAACTGCAAGAGGTGATAGAAGATTATTCTTACTTGACCAGATAAATTCAGAAATGCAAAAAAGAGAACAAGCATGGGCACAAGAACAAAAGATTGCAAAACAACAAGAACAATTGCAAAAGAAAAAAGATGCACTTGAAGAAAGACAAAAAGCAGTTGAACAAAAGAGAAATAAGCAAAATCAAAAGGTACAAATTGCACAAGCAACTGCATCAACTGCATTAGCAGTTACTAATGCATTATCAGTTCAACCTTGGTTCTTAGGTGTTGCGCTTGCTGCTGTTGCTGCTGCTATGGGTGCTGTTCAGATTGCTACTATCCAAAAACAAAAATTTGCTGATGGTGGTGTTATCCAAGGTAAATCACACAGTCAAGGTGGTGTTCCAGTAATGAATGGTTCAGTTGAAGTTGAAGGTGGTGAATATATCACAAATAAGGTAACAACAAGTAAGAATGTAGATGTTTTAACATTTATTAATAGTAAAAAGAAAAAATTAGATTTAAGTGATTTTGTTGAATTTTATTCTAATGGTTCTACTAAGAACTATTCTAAGCCTTTTAAAACAGTTTTCGCTGATGGTGGTACATTACCATCTATGAATGCTCCAATGATTGATACAAGAGCGATAAATAGCGTTAAATCTGAAGATAATAGACCTATTTATGTATCTGTAACTGAAATTGAGAATGTTCAAAATAAGGTTAGAAATGTTAGAGCAATAGCAGGTTTGGATTATTAATAATCACATACACTTTCGTTTTCATTTATTTGCTTAGATTGGGAAGGTAACTATTTACCTTCCCTTTTGTTTTTATTAATGTTTATAATAAATATTTTAATAATATGCCAGTTAATAATTATTTAAGAGAATGTAAATATAATTTAAATAATTTAGATAATTATATATATTTATATGAATTTAATGAACCTTTATTAGATTATATAACAGATGATGGCGAAAGCAATGCTTCAGCATCTAATATAAAAGGTTCTGCACAAAGATTATATTGTGAATCTGTAGAATATTCATCAACATCAAGTGTTGATAACAGATTTTCATTTGATAATACTTTAACGGTCACTTTAGCAGAACATTCTAAGGTAAGCCATTATTCAATTATCCAGACTTTATTAAATAATAATTGGATGGTTGTGTTTAAGAATAAAGAAAATGAAGCGTTTGTAGTTAATGCTGAATATCCAGTTATGGTATCATATTCTTATGTTATCAATGATGAAAAGACACCAAATATTTTAACCATAACATTTAGAGCATTACAAAACGCTCCTACAGTTTATTTAAAGACTTCTGTAGCATTTTCTTTGACTTTATGTGATAAGCCTTGTGAGTATGTTATAAGTCGTATAAAAAGTCTTAAAATGATTGATATGGATAAGGCTACAATAGATGTAGATGGGTATGGATTTACATTAAATGAAAAAGGTGGAGGTAATTTAAAAACTATTGAATTCAATCCAACGTCAATGAGTTTTACTGATTCGTTTGATGGTAGAGAGTTTTCACAAACATTATCATTTCAAATACCTTTCATTTCCTATAGATTTTATTTTCATTATAATCTATTGGAATATCTTAATAATAGATATTACGCTTTAATTGAAACAACAAATAACAATAATATTTTAAGTGGGTTTAGACAAGGTTTATTCCCTTCTTATACTGTTTCTACCAATGATAGTGGAAATCTCATTACAATCAATTTAAATGCTAAATACACCACTTATTCTGTATTGGGTAGTGATACAATGAATATTACTACAAATGATAGTGTATATTACAAACCAATTTCAGGTGAATGTGTTAATAATTTTTTCACATGGACATTATTAGAACAATATAATTCTAATGGTTTAACAACAAATGACTTTTATTGTTTATCTGGTTTTGAAGATGTATATAATAATTATAATATAGTAGGAACATATAAACAGTTTGATACGAAATTTGGTTTTAATATAGTTGATTATAACATTAAATGTTCAGAAGATTGTAAAATAAATAATTTACCATCTTCAATACAATTTCAGCAAAGAGGACAAAAAAAATGTTTTACTATTGATAATACTTGTCCAGTAGAATGGGAATGGGATAGTACAGCATTTGATTTTACATTTGATAATAGTACAAAAGAAATGTGTGTTACATCAAAAGTTGACAATGGTACATTTAGTATTAAAGCAACATCAATAGATGGAACAACACAATATGTTACAGTTATTATTGGTGATGGTGGTGGAGGTATTACTGGAGATACAACAACAAGAATTGATATAACAGCACAAGGACAAAAGATTAATATAATTCCAATAAAAGGGTTGAGTAATGTTAAATCAGTAACATCATCTTTACAGTATGCGTCAAATCAAAACGGTAATGGATATGAAGTAACAGTTCCAGAAAATACTAATGAAGAACCAAGAACATTTACAATTACAATACTTTACAAGGATAATAGTATTGAAACAATTAATGTTATTCAAGGAAGAATTTATTATGTTACAACAACAACTGAAGATACTGCATGTATTGGACAAGATTTATATTATATAAATAAAAAATATAAGAAATATACTGAAAATGGTGAATTAATATTTGTTGGTAATATAAGAGGAAACCAGAAAGAAACAAATTCAATTGCTTGTTTGGATTATGATGAAAAAGTAAATAGTTGTACATCTTGCTTTGAAGGTTTTATTTATACTTTATGCGAATACAAAAAGAATGGTTCAACAATTTTAACAAGATATGAAAAAACAACAAGTTCTTGCACTAACAATGCAACTACAGAATATGTGGTAAATAATGAAAAAGCAGTATGTGTTGATGGTACTGAATATTATATAGAAGAATTATATGGTGTAAATTGTAATGGTGGTGATAATGTTAAGTTATACCCAATTATTGAAAGAACATCAACAACAGAAGCGATAAATTCAAATGTGTGTGATGTAATAAACCCAAATGTAAGTGGTGAAACGTTATATAGATGGATAGATACAAATGAAACATATTGTTTAACAGACACATCTCAAACAAACTGTACATCATCAAAAACAGAAACATATTGTGATGGATATAATTTATATGAAAGAACAACATATTATGTGGATGCATTATGTAATGGTAATTGGTCAACAAGCGGTTCACCAACAAATATATTATTAGAAACTAACTCAACAAGATGTGGTTATGAAGAACCTACATGTAATCCATCAACAACAAATGTAGATTATGAATTATTGACTATTAAAGTAATTGATGAAAAAGGTAATGAATTAGGTACTTTTAATGCTGATGAAAATAATACTATAAACACCAATTTAACTGTTAAATGGAATAAAAGTGTCATAATTGATGAATGTAGTTACACATATAATACGGTAGTTATAAATGAAGATTGTACAAGTTCAACAACACAAAACACTGGAACAACATTCACAACCTCAATATCATCTAATGAAAATGAATCAACTGAAAATCAAGAAGCCGTAACAATAACTATTAAATCTGGTTATACAACTATTGGTGATGTTATATTTTATAGAAAACCAATGACAGGTGTAACATTAACATATGCGTATAATGGTAATGCATCTAACTCAATTTTTTATTTAAATGAAAATGATTATACAGCACAAGAATATGGTGTATATACAACAACATTAAAAGAATTAGGTATTAAAGATTTAACAAGTTGTTATAAAACATTTAAAGAATCTAATATTACCAATTTAATATCATTCCCTGATACATCTGAAGTTACTACTATGAGAGCCATGTTCCAATTCTGTACGGGTTTAACTTCATTAGATTTATCATCATTTAATACAATTTCGGTTAGAAATATGGAATTTATGTTTTATGGATGTAGTGGTTTAACAAGTTTGGATTTAAGTTCATTTAACACAAGTAATGTTACTAGTATGATGTGTATGTTTGATGATAGTTATAATTTAAATTCAATTGTTTTAAGTAGTTTCGATACATCAAATGTATATAATATGGATAGAATGTTTTATAGATGTAGTGGTTTGACAAGTTTGGATTTAAGCAATTTTGACACAAGTAATGTATTATATATGGAAGATATGTTCAGTTATTGTAATAGTTTAACATCATTAGATTTATCTAATTTCAACACATCTAACGTAGAAAATATGATGTCTATGTTTGCGTATTGTGACGGTTTAACAACATTGGATTTAAGTTCATTTGATACATCAAAAGTAACAACAATGAAAAATATGTTTAATTATTGTACTAATTTAACATCATTAAATCTATTATCATTTGATACATCCAATGTTACATCTATGGAAAATATGTTCTACAATTGCAGTGGTTTAACATCATTAGATTTATCTAACTTTGATACTTCTAATATTACAACTATGGAAGGTATGTTTCATGGATGTAGTGGTTTGACAAGTTTAGATTTATCTAATTTCAATACAAGTAAATTTCCTTTATTATCATGGATGTTTTACAATTGCACATCATTACAAACTTTAAATGTAACTAATTGGGATGTTTCTGAATATGTCATAGATAAATATAAACCAACTAATATGTTTGAAAATTGTTCTTCATTAACTAAGTTAATTATAGGCGAAGTAACTCAAGAAGCATATAATTGGTGGTGTGAGAGATTAAGTGATGCTGGAATTTATTGTGATATAATAGAAGGTTCAGTTATTGGTGATATAGGTGATACTTTATCGTTTGAATTTAGTGGTAATACAGCAACATATAAATTAAATGAAATACAATATACAGCAACAACAAGTCCATATTCAACCACATTAGCAAAGTTGAACATCAACAATTTAACAAATTGTATTAAAACATTTGAAAGTTCTTCGATTACTAATTTAATAAGTTTCCCAGATACATCTGAAGTTACTGTTATGCTAAGCATGTTTGCGTATTGTGACGGCTTAACTTCATTAGATTTATCATCATTTAATACAAGTAATGTTGTTAATATGTATAATATGTTTAATTATTGTACTTCTTTAACATCATTAAATGTATCATCATTTGATACAAGTAATGTAACAACAATGGAAAGTATGTTCTACTATTGCAGTGGTTTAACGTCATTAGATTTATCATCATTTGACACATCAAATGTTACAGATATGGATTATATGTTTAGTTATTGTAGTAATTTAACAACATTAGACGTAAGTAGTTGGGATGTTAATCATATTACATATAATGCTGAAATGTTCAAAGGTTGTAATTCATTAAACACACTTAAAGTTAAAGAAGGTACTTATGATTGGTGGTGTGAGAGATTAAATGATGCTGAAATTTCTTGTGATATAATAGAAGGTGATGAACCTGATACACCTATTAATGATACTTTATCATTTGAATTTAGTGGATATACAGCACCATATATATTAAATGGTAGAAATTATACAGCAACAACAAGTCCATATACAACAACATTAAGAGAATTAAGTATTGAAGATTTAACAAGTTGTTATAGAACATTTAGTGGTTCTTCGATTACTAATTTAATATCTTTCCCTGACACATCTAATGTAACTAGTATGGAAGAAATGTTCAGTTATTGTAAAAGATTAACATCATTAGATTTATCTAATTTCAACACTTCTAATGTAACAACAATGGAAGATATGTTCAGTTATTGTAGTGGTTTAACATCATTAAATGTATCATCATTTGATACAAGTAATGTAACAACAATGGAAAATATGTTTTATAGATGTAGTGGCTTAACTGAATTAGATTTAAGTTCATTTAATACAAGTGGTGTAACAACTATGGAAGATATGTTTAGTGGATGTACTTCTTTAACTTCATTAGATGTATCATCATTTGATACAAGTAATGTTACTACTATGTATAATATATTTAATGGTTGTAGTAGTTTAACTTCAATTAATTTAAGTAGTTTTAACACATCTAAAGTAACGACAATGGAAAATATGTTTTACGGTTGTAGTGGTTTAACATCATTAGATTTATCATCGTTTGACACATCAAAAGTTACATCTATTGGTTATATGTTTCTTGATTGTAGTAATTTAACAACATTAGACGTAAGTAGTTGGGGTGTTAATCATATCACTTTTTTTAGAAGCATGTTTGCTAATTGTACATCATTACAAACATTAAGAATTAAAGAAGGTACTTATGATTGGTGGTGTGCAAGATTAACAGAAGCGGAAATTTCTTGTGATATAATAGAAGGTGATGAACCTGATATGACAAAATATACATTATCATTTGAATTTAGTGGAGATACATATACATATAGATTAAACGAAATAGCATATACAGCAACAACAAGCCCATATACAATAACATTAACAGAGTTAGGAATAACTGGTTTAACAAATTGTACTTCAGCATTTACTAAACCTAATATTACTACATTAACATCTTTCCCTGATACATCAAATGTATATAATATGGGGTCTATGTTTAGTGGTTGTACTTCTTTAACATCATTAAATGTAAGTAACTTTAATACAAGTAATGTTACTAATATGTCTGCTATGTTTTCTAATTGTAAAAGTTTAACATCATTAGATTTAAGTTCATTTGACACATCTAATGTAGAAAGTATGTATGAAATGTTCTACAATTGTAGTGGTTTAACTTCATTAGATTTATCTTCGTTTAATATATCAAATGTATTTACTATGTCTAATATGTTCAGTTATTGTAAAAGTTTAACATCATTAAATGTATCATCATTTAATACATCTAATGTAACATATAAGTCTAATATGTTTAATGGTTGTACTAATTTACAAACATTAAAAGTTAAACAAGGAACAAGGGATTGGTGGTATGCTAGGTTAACTGAAAATAGTATACAAAATAATGTAACAATCATAGAAGTATAAATATTAAGGGAACTTTAAATAGTTCCCTTTTTTTATTTACTATTATAAGTAAAATATTAATATTTATATAGTTAATTTTATTTATAATGTTTATTATAAATAAGATATAATAATGGATAAAATAAAAAGATATTCAGTTACTATTGATAGTGATGTATATGCTATTTCATTGGTTGATGAACCAGCAATAGAATCTGATTTCGTTTATTTATCAGCACAAAAACAAGAACAGATTTTCTTAGAGAAGGAAGACAAACATTTAATCATTGGTGCTGTTCTTATTCCAGATAAACCTATCTATAGAAATAACGGTAAAGAAGAATTTTACATTCAATTTTCAAAAGAAACAATTGAACATCTTGCATATGATTATTTAATGAATGGTAGGATGTATTCAGTAACAACTGACCATAAAGATGTTGCTGATGATATTTGTTTGGTTGAATCTTGGATTAAAACATCTGAAAACGATAAATCTAAAGATTACGGTATGAATGTTCCAGATGGTACTTGGTTGGTATCAATGAAAGTTGAAAATAAGGAAGTTTGGGAAAGAGTTAAGGCTGGTGAATTAAGAGGTTTTTCTATTGAAAGTTTTGTCAACTTGGATGAAATTAAATTACAAAAACAAGATACAAATATGACTGATGTAAAGTTGGAAACAGTGGAAATCACTGAAAGTTTCTGGTCAAAACTTAAATCAATCATTGCTGAAGCATTGGGTAAAGAAGAAAGTGCTCCAGAAGTTGAAGAAGCAGTTGAAGAAGTTAAATCTGAAGTTATTGAAGAACCAATTGAAGTGGTTGAAGAAATGGCAGAAGAAACTCCAATCGAAGAACCAGTAGTTGAAGAAGAAATTGCTGCTGAAGAAATCGTTGCTGAAGTGATTGATATTGTTGAAGACCCACAAACAACTGAAGAAGAAAAGGAAAATGAACTTCAAGCAGTTGTTGATGATTTAACAGAAAAACTAAAACAAAAGGATGCTGAAATTGCTGAAATGCAAAAGCAAATTGAAAAGTTAAGTAAACAACCTTCAACTGAACCAATTAAAGTTGATGCATCAAAACAAAATGCTCATCCTTCATTCTTAGATTTTGCTACTGGCAGAATCTCTTATAAATAATAAAATAATATTTACAAAATATAAAATACAAATATGGCAAATTTTGCAGAATTAGGTAATATTAATTACTGTGGTAAAGAAGCACAAGAAATCTTTGTGAGAGACCTTTATGAATCAAATTTGAAAGGTTATGGTATTAGATATATGTCTGGTGTTAAAGGTAAGACACAATTAATGAGTGGTGAAGTTGGTGATTTGTTCCAAGCATACTCTTGTCCTTTCACCCCATCTGGTGAAGTTACATTATCTGAACAATGGATTGAACCAGTTGCAATCAAAGTAAACTTGGAAGAATGCTATGATGCTTTCTGGAACTCTTTCTTGGTTGAACAAACTGAAATCTCTTTGAATGGTGGTATTCCTTCAACATTCTATGACTGGTTCTTCAACAATGTATTGGCAAAGAAATTGAGAAAAGAATATGAAGAAATCTTCTTCAATGGTGCAAAAGGTAAAGGTGGTTATTTAGGACTTGCTGATGGTATCGTTAAGAAAGTAAATGATGCTGAAAATTCAGTTAAAGTTGCTGGTGCAACATTGACTACTGCTAACATCTTAGGTAAGATTGGTGAAGTTGCTGATGCAATCAACGGTTTGGATGCTGAAGTTGAAGGTTACAAAATCTTTATCAATCATATGGATTACAGAAAATTGATGACTGCATTGGGTAATGAATCTCCATTGACTACTGCTGTTTGGGCTAACTTCGCAAAACAAGGTGAAAAAGTATTCGCTTATGGATATGAAATCGTTCCTAGTAGAATCGAAAAGAATACAATTTTGGCTTCTCATCCAATGAACTTGGTATTGGGTTATGATGTTGAAAACGGTGATATTCAATACAAAATTGTTGATATGAGAGAATCAACATTGGAAAATATGTTCAGAATTGGAGTGGTAACGAATATTGCATGTGGCGTTGTTTATCCAGAATTATGTGTAATCGCAAAAGCATAATTAAATTATTAAAATAATATTCTTTAAATATATAATATAGATATGGCTATTAGTTGTCAATTAGCGTCTGGTATTACAAAAGATTTATCATGTGGCTATGTACTTCAATCAGTAAAATTAATTTATTTGGCTAACACTGATGACGTAGAAAGTGATGCAAATGGTGAAGTTACATTAAAGTCTGAAGGTAAATGGCATTTGTTTGAACCAGCAAAAAATACAGCATCATTTACTGATGTTTTAAATACTACAGATAGTGGTAATAAATATAGAACTCATACTTTATCTTTCTCTGTAGCGGGTTCTTATACTGATGAAGTTCAAACAATTATGGACACTTTATCATTGGGTTCATTCTTAGGTATTGCAGTATTCTCTGATAACACAGGTGTATTGCTTGGTACTAAGAATAGTGGTTTGGAAGCAACTGTTGTAACTAACACTGGTGCTGCTTCTGCAACTGAAGCAAGCGGTATTTCTGTTGAAATGTCTTCTGACTTGACTTCAAGTGCATATCACATTGAAGATGTTAAAACTTTCATTGGTGAAAATGCATAATAATTAAAAAACTAAATAAATGTTTTGAAGGATGGTAAGTAAAATACCATCCTTTTTTTGTCAATTAATTAATGTTTATAATAAATAATATTTTAAATTTTATTACAAATGATTAATATAACTAAACAAGGTAACAATGTAATAGTTACCAGTGATAATCCAAATTCTTTTTATATTGGAAATGGTGAATTATCAGTTCCATTAAATACAATATACTATGTATTGGATGATGAATCAGATTTTATCCAATTTAATTCAACTGAAGAAGGAAGAATATTATTCAATGGTACAATCGGACAAATACAAGTTAATGGAAATATCGTTAACAGAGAAAATATATTGATGGAGTTGGATAATGTATTCAATTCTGCTGCAACTGGTGGTGAAGGTGGAACTGCTGGTGTATTAGCAATCAATGGATATGATGGATATATAAACCTTAAATCTGTCAACGGTCAATCATTAATTGGTAGTGGTAATATTGAAATCAGTGGTGGTGAACCAGAACAATATATCAAAATGTTAGGTGAAGAATATCCTAATAACCTTATTTGGTACACCAATGAAAAAGACGATTATAGAGAAATTAAATTCAAAACCATCAATGGTAATTCAATAATGGGTGAAGGTAATATTACAATTGAAGGTGGTGAAGGTGGTACTGCTGGAGTTAATAAAATCATTATGGGTGAAGAAGATTATGGTTGGAATGCTTATCAAGGAGATATTAAGTTGAGTGCTGGATTTACATCGTTTGATGAAGGTGATACTGGATATGATATTGCTATAGGTGGTAAAGATATTAATGGAAATGATAGCGGTTCGATGTGGTTTGGATTCAGAAGTACTAATGGTTCACTTTTATTAGAAGATGGTGGTGGAAGAGTAGATTTAAAAGTAAACGAATGGACTGGAACACAATCAGAATATGATGCATTAGGTACATATGATAGTAGATGTACATATAATATAATTGAAGGTTAATTTTTATACAAATATGGCAATATATAAAGGAGATAAAAAAGTTATTGCCTTGTATAAAGGTGATAAGAAAATAATAAAGAGATATAAAGGTACACAAGTTGTATTTGATTCAGCACCAAAAAATAATAACACATTATCATTTGAATTTACTGGAGATACAACGACATATAAATTAAATGACACTGCATATACTGCAACATCAAGTCCATATTCTACCACATTAGATAATTTAGGTATTGAAACATTAACAAGTTGTAACGGAACATTTAGTGGCTCTAGTATTAGTGAATTAATATCATTTCCCGATACAAGCAATGTTACATATATGAATTATATGTTTAGTGGATGTAAATCATTAACAACATTAGATGTTAGTAATTTTGATACATCCAAAGTTACTAATATGAATCAAATGTTTGCTAACTGTAATAGTTTAACTGAATTAGATTTAAGTAATTTCAATACATCAGCAGTAACTAATATGAGTTGGATGTTTAATGGATGTAGAGGTTTAACAACATTAGATATTAGTAATTTTGATATATCCAAAGTTACTCAACATACTTATATATTCAACAGCTGTTCTTCGTTAAATAAATTAATATTGGGTGAAGTTAGTCAAGAGCAATATGATTGGTGGTATCAAAGATTGGTTGACGCTGGAATACAAGACAAAGTAACAATAGAATATTCTATAGTATAATAGACATATAAACATTGTTATTAAACATAACTAATAATAAATTTTTAAATAATATATGCCCTACAATAGTCTGTAGGGCATTTTTCTTTTATACAATAAAAATATTTTCTTGAAATTCTTAAAAATAACCATTTATTATTATTTTTCCATATGTTTAGATTGAGAGAAGCAAGGTTAGATTAGTAAGATGTACATAAGCGAAATAACCATTTATTAAATAAATTTTTAATTTTCTCAACAAATGGCTGAAATGATGAATGGCAATGGTATGGAAAAGAAATACTATGTCAAAGATGATGATGATTATGCTTCAAAAGGTGTGGCTGGAACTGCTTTAGGTTTAGGTATTGGAGCATTGGGTTTGAACTTACTTCAAAATGGTGGTTTAGCAAACTTGTTTAATGGTGGAAATAGCACTGGAAATTGTGGTTGCT
>NZ_JAZRJY010000156.1:0-3045 GCF_045646045.1 Methanobrevibacter sp.
CGCAGTTTCAAGGGAGAATAACGCGCACAACAACGTTATCAGTTCATATAACTGCACTAACATATGTTATTTAAACATATAACAAATTACTGGTCCTAGCTTGTCGCACTTCTGTAATATACTTGTCCCCAGTCAACACAATTGGAACCTTTACTGGCTTTAGCATCTGTTATTGTTTTCTTGTCTGTTTTTGTGAATCAAAGTATTTACTATACAATTTCTTGTTGGCTATAACATCTAAAGCTTCATCAATACTATCACCTTTGAAATTATAAGAAGAATAGTTTTTGATGATTGGTGGATTATTCCAACAATAGATAAGGAATATTATGAAGAATTATCTAAAAGTGATGATGAAAATTTTAACCAATTCTTCTTAAATAATTATTATGATGATCCTAATTTAATAATAGAAAAAGTTAATGGTTGGAGATTAACTGATATTCGAAGAACTATTATTGAACAAGCCATATTTAATTATATGCATGGAAAATATGAGGCAGCTGTAATTATTCTAACATTGCAACTTGAGGGAATATTAAGGGATGAATTGGGTGTAGATAAAATGTTTGGAGGCTTAAGAAAATCTTTAGAAAATAAGTTAAATCAATGTACTAATGATGATTCATGGAAAAAATTTTTAAATAAAGTTAATGTAAAATTCATTTCTGAAATATTGAAACCTTTAGGTGACAACATAGATTTTAAAGAAGATATTGGGTTAGTGAATAGAAATGGAATAGCACACACAGGAGTTGTTGATGCAAATCAAATTGTTGCTTTGAGATTGATTTTTATTATAGATACTTTAATTTATATAACTGAAAATCTTTAATTTTAAATCATTAATGATTTAATTTATATTACTTATAAATTCTTTCAACTATGATAATATCTATTCAAACTATGCATCATGAAAATTTTTCCAAAAAATTAAATAACAACATCAAATAAAATTTTATAACAAAGTTGATTGAAAAGTACGTGTAAGAGGTAGAACTTTTTCGTGAGTTTCAATATAGCTAGGCTCATTGACTTCCTTTACAACATCACCATCTTTAACCTCACCAATCAGCAATGGTGAATCTGGATTGTGCAACTTTTGATTCTTTTTAACCAGCTTCATGTTGCTGTTGGCGTAACGCACTTTAAATTATCTACTACTTTTAGTGAAATTTGTTCGATACAATACGAACAAAAAAATTAAAAAGTAAATGAATTATCTACTACTTTTTAGCCAGATTTGTTTGATAGTTAACGAACAGATATTACTTGTCAAATGCTCTCACACTAACAACATATCAATGAAATACTAAAGTAAACATTAAGATGGCAACTATTGGCGATTAATTATATTTACAAAAGACTCCAATGAAAAACTCCAAAAATCTATAATGAAAATATCAAAAAGTATATAATAAAAAACTCCAAAAGTATATAATAAAAAACTCCAAAAGTCTCCAATTAAAAAAATAATAAGTTGATTGAAATGGAAAGAAAATACTTAAAACGTTACATGGATGATGATTTAGAAAGATATCTAAGAATGATTGGTGCAGTATTAATAGTTGGACCAAAATGGTGCGGTAAAACAACAACTGCAGAAAGACATGCTCAAAGCATGATAAAATTACAAGATCCTAAACGAAAGGAAACATATAAAATATGGGCTGAATTTGATCCAGACAGATTATTGGAGGGAGATAAACCAAAATTAATAGATGAATGGCAGATGGCACCTATCCTATGGGATGCGGTCCGAAATAGTGTTGATGAAATAGGAGGCGAAGGATTATACATTCTAACCGGCTCAACCGTTGTTGATGAATCAAAAATAATGCATTCAGGCACTGGAAGAATACACAGAGTCCTAATGAGACCAATGAGCCTATATGAAAGCCTGGAATCAAATGGCAAAATATCCTTAATGGAATTATTCAACAATCCTAATTTAGATATTAATGGAATAACTTCAGATTTGACAATTGATGAGTTAATATTTGCTGCATGCAGAGGGGGATGGCCAGAATCTGTTGTGAAAAAAGATAAAGAAGCACAATTATTTGTTGCAAAATCATATGTTCAAAATATTTGCAATACCGATATTTCCGCAATTGATGGAGTAAAAAGAAATCCAGATAAAGTGAGAAGCCTCTTAAAATCCCTTGCAAGAAATAATTCAACACTCGTTAATGATAAAACAATAATGGCAGATGTTAATGTAAATGAAAAAATGAGCAATGGCACATATTACTCTTATATCAAAGCATTGAAAGACTTATTCGTTATAGAAGAAATAAGAGGATGGTCACCAGACATCAAATCAAAAACTTCAATGAGATCAAGAAACAAAAAGATATTTATAGACCCTTCAATCGCAATTGCTTCATTAAAAATGAGTCCCGAATCATGTGCTGATGATTTATTTTTGTTCGGATTTTTATTTGAAAATCTCTGCATTAGGGATTTAAGCATTTATACAAGTCCATTAGATGGAAATATCTATTACTATCATGATAAATCGGATATTGAAATTGATTGTGTTGTGCATTTGAATGATAATAGATATGCATTAATTGAATGTAAATTAGGTAGTGAAAAAATTGATGAAGGTGCAAAAAACTTATTGAAAATCAACAAATTAATAGAAAAAAATGATGATCTAAACAACCCAAGTTTTTTAGCTGTTTTAACTGGAGGAGAAGTTGCATATACTCGTCCAGATGGTGTTAAAGTAATTCCAATAGGTTGTCTTAAACAATAGATGAAAATACAACTACATTAATTTAGTTTGTTTGTCAATATGACTAGGTTCATTGACTTCCTTTACAACATCACTTTTTTTAACCTCACCAATCAGCAAGGGTGAATCAGGATTATGCAATTTTTGATTCGTTTAACCAACATCATGCCGCAGTTGGCGTAAAGCAAACGGAATTGTCCAATACATATTGCATGATTGAAATTCTATTATTCATCTTTTTGATAGTCAATAATCGCAAATAACCTTTTGATGCTTGAAAATGCAGTTTCAATAGAAGCCAT
>NZ_JAZRJY010000157.1:0-5449 GCF_045646045.1 Methanobrevibacter sp.
ACTTATTTAAGTAATTTACTATTTTTTATCAATTTATATTAAAATTAAAGAAAAATTGGAATGAATTTCATCGAAGTAAAACTTCAAGTGTAAAAAAATTAAATTTTAAAAAGCCTATAAAATTTTACAGACTCAAAAAAAGAAGTAAAATAGTCAAAAAGACTATTCATCATTTAATTTATAGCCATCATCTGAAATAATATATTTAGGCTTTTTAATTTCCATTGACCGAATAATATTTAAGTAAAAATCATCCAATTCTGCATCTGCATAAGGATATACGAATTCAAAGGAATATAAATTATTATCTTTTACAAACATAAATTCATTTCGTTTGATTTCATTTTTATCAGTCTTTATGGAGGATATTATCATATAATAAATATCCTCATTAATAGCTATAAAATCAGCAGTTTCAACATCAATATTGGGATTTGCATTCAGCTGTTCTTCCATTGCATCCTTAATAGCTGGAAGACCTGCCAATGTTGGAGCAATTGAAAATTTAATAGTCATCGGTATTTTAGTATTGACTAAGGACAATTCAACAAAATCTCCCTTATTTTGAATAGGATCAAAGCCTTCAGGAGTTTTTAAATTAACAAATCCATTAGTAAATAATGTCATTTGCCCACCTTATTTATGTGCATAATAGAATACTAATTCATCGTCTTTGATTTCATCCAAACGTGCAAATCCGACTCTTTCAAATTGAACAATGTCACCAACATTTAAATCAGATAATGCTGCTTCACCAAGACCTGTTTTAAGTGATGCATCATCCATTACAATAGTAACGTTAACATTGTCTTCAGCAGGAACCCACTGAATGATTCTTGCTTTTAAATCTCTTGCATCTTCAAAGGAAGTTGAATTGTATGTAATTTCATCACCTTTAATGTCTACATTGACTGCATCCATCAATCTGAATACACCATCAGCAATGTCTGATTTGGCCAGATAAGCACTGCCGTCAAATGGAAGTAATCTGTTGCCTCTGTCCATATGGTCAGCATGAAGCGGCCTTTCAACAATGACTTCGCCGTCTTCATAATTTTTAACTTCAATTAACTGAGGATCTTCTACAAAGAAATAACGATTTGCTATAGGTTCCAACAAATTACGGTTTAAACCATAAATCTTTTTCCAGCTGATAGCTGAATCGGCCATTTTAACACCGATTTCAGTAATGAGATTGTAAATGGTTCTTGGGTCAATTCCTCTTCTTGCAACAGCCCTTAAAGTTCCAAGTCTAGGGTCATCCCATCCACTATAGGTTCCATTTTCTATACCTTCAAGTGCTTTTGAAGTACTTAAAGCAATATCTTCCATTTTTAATCTGCCGTAGTGGATAAATTCAGGCAATTTCCATCCCATATGGTCATATAAGTATTTCTGTTTTTCACTGTTTGCAAGATGGTCTTTTCCTCTTAAAACATGAGTCATTCCCATCAGATGGTCATCTACTGAAACGGAGAAATTCATCATAGGATATATTCTGTACTTATTGCCTAATCTTGGATGAGTTTCATCAACAAGTCTCATTGCTACCCAGTCACGGATAGCAGGATTTTTATGATTGATATCAGTTTTTACTCTTAAAACAGCTTCTCCAGCATCCATTGTATCAAATTTGTCCCATAATTCAAGATTTTTCTCAACAGAATTATCTCTGCACGGACAGGCTTTACAATTATCTTTCAGTTCCTTGAATGTAGCACCGTCACAGGTACACATGTAGGCTGCGCCCTTTTCAATTAGCTGGCGGGCATAATCATAATAAATATCAAATCTGTCAGACTGGTAAACAATTTCATCAGGATTAATTCCCAGCCATTTCAAATCTTCAGGAATCATCTCATAAGCATCTTCATAAACCCTTTTCGGGTCAGTATCTTCAATTCTTAAAATTAATTTACCATTATGTCTTTTTACATATTCTGCATTTGGAACAGCAGCTCTTGAGTGTCCTATATGCAAGGGTCCGCTAGGGTTTGGAGCAAAACGCAAGACGATATTTTCATGAGTTCCAGGAAGTTCTTGAAGTCCTTCTTCTTTTACCTGTTTTTTCTCCTGAACTTCAACATTATATTTTTCCATTTCACTTGCCTGCTCTTCAGCGGATAACTTATTTACCTGAGCTACAATCTTTCCTGCAAGCGGCCCTATTTCTTTTGCTCTGCTTCTGAGTTCAGGTTCATTTGCCATGATGGAACCCATAACAGCACCTGGGTTTGCACTTCCTTTGTGTTTAGCCGCATTCAATAAAGCATGCTTATATACAATTTCTTCTAAATCATTCATTTAATCACACAATTTAAAATTTATAAAAAAATAAGTAATTAGAGTAAAACTCTTATTATAATATAATATTTAATTTAAGATATAAAAATACTTAATGTTTTTTAATTAAAAAAAACATAATTTAAATTGAGAGTAGTTATAAAAAAAGGGAAAGATAAAAAAATTATGGGTAGATAAAATGAGTGATGCTATCAAAACAGCAAAACTATACATTCAGGATGAAAACTATAACGAAGCATTTAAACTATCTAAAAAAAGACATTCAAAAGATGATATTGAAGATTACTTAACTATTTTAGACTTGCTGATTGATAAAGAATACCTGCCTGCTCTGGAAGAAAAGGGAATGTATTACCAGTATTATGATGAAACTCATGACAATGGAGATTATGGTGAAAAATACTTTGACAGATATTTGGAAAAACAGCCAAGATCCATTAATGTAATATGTGATAAAGCATTATCCAAATTTAACAAAAAGAAAATAGATGAAGCGCTTGAATATATGGATAAGGCAGAAGAAAAATACAAATCATATTCACCTATTGAAAAACCCAGAATTTCAAAAAAAGAAGTTAAAATGGGCAAGATTGAACTTTTAATTCAGGCAAAAAGATATGAAGAAGCTCTGACTAACCTCGATAATTACGAAAAACAGTACGGTGGAGATAGCAAATCAGACCTATATAAAGGACAGATGCTTCAAAAATGTGGTGAAAACAACAAAGCATTGGAATATCTGGATAAATCCCTTGAAAATGAAGAAACATTAATTGCATACAACTCCAAAGGAGATGCACTGTATGAACTTGGCGAGTATAAAAGTGCATTAAAATACTTTAATCACTGCATTAGCTATGAAAAGCAGGTAGACGATTTGGAATTAATTACCAACTTTAATTATAAGGCAGCATTTTGCTGCGTTAAATTGGGAAATGATAAAGAAGCTGTTAAATATCTGAATAAAACTATCAATATGCTGAATGAACATGGAAGACTGCCGAAAGACTTAGAAATGATTTATCAAAAATGTTCATTTGAAAAGGAAAGAATTATGAAAATAGGTAACGTCAAAGATGCAGAATTTAAACAGACGAGATTTTTTTCAGCAAAAACGGCAATTATATTGTTAATTATTATTTTTATAGCATATATAATATTGAAAATTGCGGGTTATTAAAATGAGACTTGGAAAAACAAATTTGGAAGTTAACAAAAATGGATTTGGAGCTCTTCCAATCCAGAGAAGAAATATGGATGATTCAGTTGAAATATTGCTCCATGCATATGAAAACGGAATAGACTTTTATGATACTGCACATTTCTACACTGACAGTGAAGCCAAATTGGGCAAAGCTTTCGAGGATGTACGTGAAGACATTTACCTTGCAAGCAAAGGAGCTGCTGAAGAAGTTGAAGAATTCTGGAATCAATTGGAAACATCACTTAAAAGCATGAAAACAGACTATCTTGATTTGTATCAATTCCACAATATCTCATTTTGTCCAAAAAGTGAAGATGATTTATATAAGGCAATGCTTGAAGCAAAAGAACAAGGATTAATCAAACATATCGGTATAACAACCCATAAAATTACAATGGCGCATGAAGCAATTGAATCAGGACTATATGAAACACTCCAATACCCATTTTCCTATTTAAGTGGCCAGCAAGAAATAGATCTGGTTAACAAATGTAAGAAACTGGATGTAGGTTTTTTAGCCATGAAAGGGCTTGGAGGAGGATTAATTACCAATTCAAAAGCATCATATGCATTCATGAATCAGTTTGATAATGTATTGCCTATTTGGGGAATTCAAAAAATGGAAGAACTTGATGAATTCCTGAGCTATGATGAAAACACCATTTTAGATGATGAATTAAGAAAAGCTATTGAAAAAGACAAAAAAGAATTAGGGGATGATTTCTGCAGAGGCTGCGGATACTGTATGCCATGTCCTGAAGATATTAATATAAGCCTATGCGCCAGAATGAGCTTATGGATTAGAAGATTTCCGTCAGAACCTTATTTAACTGAAGAATATCAGGAAATGATGGATAAAACTCTGGACTGTATAGAATGCTATACCTGCGTAGATAACTGCCCATATGATTTGGAAATTCCCCGCTTACTTAAAGAAAACTATGAAGACTTTCAAAATGTTTTAAATGGAAAAACAAAGGTGTGAAAATGAAACAATGCATCGAAAATCCAAATGAAGTAAAATGGGATGAATTTTGGGCCAGTGAACTTGAACAAAAGAAAGACCGTGGAAAAGACTGGGACAAGGCAGCAGAAGGTTTTCACAAAAGAGCCAAAATGGATGATTATCACGATGTATTATTCTCAAAACTAATACTGGATAAAAATGACAGTCTTTTGGATTTGGGATGCGGTGAAGGTTCAATAACACTTCCCTTAGCACTTAAAGTTAGAAAAGTGACAGGTGTTGACTCATCAACAAAAATGCTTGAGCTGTTAAACCAGAGAGCCAAAGATAAAGGAATTGATAATGTTGAAACAATTTTAAAGCCTCTTGAAGATATAACCTATGAGGAAGTCGGCCCTCACGATGTTGTTCTGGCATCAAGGTCACTAAACGGAATAATACCCATAAAGAAAACTCTGGAAGAAATCAATAAAATTGCCAACAAATATGTTTTTATAACTTTATTCGGTCCTGAAAACTGGAAAATAGAAGGGGAATTTAACGAATACATCGGCCGTGAAAACAAACATTTTCCCGGACATAACTACCTGTTTAACATATTATTCAACATGGGAATCTATGCAAATATTGAAAGACTGGACATTAAAGCATACCGAGAATACAACAGCATTGAAGAAGCTATGGACAATGGAAAATTCCGTCTGGATTTGTTGAATGATGAAGAAAAATCCAAATTAAAAGAATATCTTGAAAAAATTCTTAGCAAAAATTCTGAAACCGGAAAACTATACAACAAAAAAGACAAAGCGGACTGGATTTTAATTTGGTGGAAAAAAGATTAAAAAAAAGTTTTGAAGTGTATTAAAGCACTTCTATCCAAAGTATTTAAAAATTAGGACCTGGTTGTGGATAATGTTGATCAAATGGAGTTGGATTAATATAAGGTCCAAACGGATTATCATGCGGTAACCATG
>NZ_JAZRJY010000158.1:0-2132 GCF_045646045.1 Methanobrevibacter sp.
AATCAGTTTATACGGCCTGATGCTATTCTTATTAATGCAATGATTGATTCTAATGATGAAAGAGTAAACAGATTAAAAAAATGGACTGATAAAAATAAAAAGTGGAGAGTTACTGTTTTACCTGATAGAACTGTAAAAATGATTGATTTACTCAGGCTTGATAGAGCTGATAATGATTATGTGTTTATGTATGAAGATAAACCTTTGACAACTTGGTTTCTTTTGGATCATTTCAAGTGTATATTAAAAAATAATGGTATAGATTGTATATCCAGAAACATTACAATTCATTCATTAAGATTTACCTATAATTCATTGGTTCGTGGTGAAATCTCAGGTGATGATTTAAGGCTTATGGTAGGTCATACAACAGAACAGATGACTGAATATTATGATAAATCAAAAGCTATAGAGCATCTTGATGATTTATTGCAAAATAAAGATAGTTTAAATTCTGTATTTAATTAACCGGTATTTTTAAGCCTATAGTTATTCCGGTATAAGTGCCTAGAACTAATCCGCTGCCTAAACCAATTAATGTAAACTTAATGTTATCAGAATATGAGTTTTTCTTTCTTGTTTCATACATGGTTTTCCAATATTCAACTTCTGGAGCTAGTTCTACTGTAGCCTGTTTATAACCTTCTTTATAGGCTTTATCAATGGACTTATCAGCTTCTTCAAGAATAATATCAATTATTGCTTGAACTTCCGTTCCCTGGTATGTTTTTGTTAAGTCTATCCCTAATTCGTTCTCTAAGTTCTTCTTGTTCTCGTTCAATGTTTGTGCTGATAGTGTCAGGGTTAGGACTATCGGCAGCAATATCATCAGCGCTTTTCTTTTCGAGTTCATCTTTCTTTTCCTTTTTTGCTTTTTCGGCCTTTTCTGTTTCTTCTTTTTTGTCTTTATGTTTATCAAATAAGAAAATAGCAGTTATTCCAAAAAAGATTGTTGCTATAATAGCTCCAATTGTTTTAATTATTTTTTTTAGTGTTTCCATAAGTATTACACCATTTCAAAGTGTGGTTTATCCACAAAACCTTTCCAATCTCCACCCCATGAAAAACCGTATTTTTTACCGATATTTCCCATTTCATTCCAAACAGAATCAGGAGCATCCCACCAGATTTTACCGGCCTTAAAAGGTGCAAAGTCAATAGCAATTCCTTTGATGTGATTTGAATTAAGTGTCTGAGTATTTGCCGTTTTACATTCCCAATCACTTGGTTCATATAATCCGGCAGCTTTATACATTGCTTTTACATCTTTAGGATCTTTCATTCTGGAACGTGAATAATAAGCCATTTGAACGGCAAGGTCTCTTTTTGTTTCTACAATAATAACCTTTTCTACACCTAATTTTTTAAGTGTTGCAGAGTTATTCATTGCTTTGTAGGCTTTGTTTGCAGCCGGCTGAATTTCTTTGTTTAAGTCTTTAATCTGATTACTCATTTTCAGTCTCCGATTTAGAAATTGAATTGATTTTAGATTTTACAATTTTCTGGATTCCCTGAATTAAAAGCTGATAATTAATCTGCATAATTCCAATTGTCATAATGGATCCAAAAACACCGATTGGAAGATATTCAATACTGCAGAAACATCCAACAGCAACAACAGGCATTATGATTGAATAAATCCAGGTCTTTTCTGTCTTAATGAAATTCTTTAACCATTCCATTAAACCAACACCGGCAAGGGCTGAAATAATAGCCTTGATAAAATACTCTACAAATTCTCCCATAGTTATTTTTCTCCTTCTATTATTTTTCTTCCGGCTATATCACGGCCGGAAAAATAAATATCTGTAAATAATTTTTTTGTTTCATCAAAACTGATTTCATCCATAATTTTTGGTAAATCGTATTGTGGTAGTTTCTGATTGAACATATAAAACTTTTCTGTTACTAATCTGTAATAGGCCTTTGCTTTGGCATTGGAATATTGTTCAAGTTCATAATTTGATTTGTTTACAATGTGATTTCTGGTGAAGTCATTTTTTAATTCATAATTAAGACGATCTGATATTCGATAAGTTATCATTTCTAAAATTATTTTGTCTTTTTCATCTTTAATATCAAATATTTTTAATCCTGTTTCATACAGTTTTATTCTTGCAATTTTCAACATC
>NZ_JAZRJY010000159.1:0-18099 GCF_045646045.1 Methanobrevibacter sp.
AAAAGGTAAATTTAAATTAAATAGATATTTTATCTAACGTGTTGGATTTAAAAATGCTATTTGTTTAATAAAATGAATTAATATGTATTTATTTACATTTATCTGGATTTTTAATCCAGGTCGGTGTGATAAACTACGTTTATCATATGTGTAAGTAAAAAATTGTATGATGGGAGGAGATTTTATCAAAAATAAGAAATACAAATCGATATTTTTTATTTTGATATTGTTCTTATTCGTATCTTTGATGGGGGCTGCAAGTGCAGTAGAAGATTCGACGTTGAATAATACGATAGCGACGACATCGGGAGGTGGTGTGTTATCGGTTCCAATGGTCGAATCTGCAGACGTATTGTCTGCTCAAACATATGAAATTTCAGGTTCTTCCTTTGATGATATTCAAAATTTTTTTGATACAACTCAATTAGAATCTGGAGATATTGTTTATTTAGGAAATACAAATTATCGTTCAACATGGCAAGCACAAGAAACAAAATATATTACTCTTAATACTAATGGAATTATTATTAGTGGTGGCAGTTTAGCAAATCCTAATGGTATTTCTACTTTAGATGGAAATGGGGGTAGAATATTTAAATTAAATGCATCTGGAATTACTTTAACAAATATTGAATTTACTAATGCCGGAGATTCTAATGGTGGTGCAATAACTGGTGAGTCATTAGCTACTAATACTATTATTGAAAATTGTAATTTTACTAATAATAAAGGTGCTTGGGGTAATCCAGGTACTGCAATTTACTTAATGGGTTCAAATTCTGAATTTAATAATTGTAATTTCAAGGAAAATTATGTGTCAGGTAGTTTAATTCACACTACTGGTACAACTAATTTTAATAATTGTATTTTTGATAATAATAATGATCCCGGTTGGAGTGTAACCTATCTCATTAATAACGAGGGTATTACTAATATAAATAATTGTAATTTCACAAATAATCATCCTGGAGCTATTTACAGTGCAGGTACTACAAATGTAGTAAATTCAAATTTCACTGATAATGCAGGTGCTGGTATTTACAGTGTTGGTAATGTAGAAATTACTGATTCTGTTTTCAAAGGTTATACTGGTACTCAATATAATAATAAAAATATTGGTGCTGTTTACAGTGGAGGAACAACAACTGTTGAAAATTCTGTTTTTGATAGAAATGCTGCTTCAAATAATGGCTACGGTGGTATTTACAGTGAAGGTGCTACAAATGTAGTAAATTCAAATTTCACTCAAAATACTGGTGGAGCTATTTATAGTGGAGCTAATGCTGAAATTAGTGGTTGTATTATTGCTAATAATAGTGGAACTAATTCAGCAGTTGATGTTTATGGTACTGCTATTATCGATAATTGTAATTTCACTGGTAATGCATTAACTAATAATGATCATGCTGGTGCATTATCAGTAACCGGTGATAATTCTAAAATAACAAATTGTAATTTTGATAATAACAAAGCTGGTTATGGTGCAGCTATTTATAATACTGGTGCAAATTTATTAATTGATAACTGTAACTTCACCAATAATATGTTGACTGTCGCTTACGGTTTTGGTGGTGCAATCCAAAGTACTGGTGTTTCCACTTCTGTTAATAATTCTAAATTTAAAAAGAATGGTGGTGGAGCATCTGGTGGTGCAATTCAAGCTGAATCATCAGGTTTCACTGCATCAAATTGTGAGTTTGAGGAAAATACTGCTAATAATGGTGGTGGCCTCTATATTGGTAATGATGATGCAATCTTAACAAATTGTAATTTCACAAGTAACTCTGCTGCTAATCAAGGTGGAGCTATTTACATTCTTGAAGACTGTTATAATGCTGATATGAGTTATTGTAATTTTAAAGATAATTCTGCTACATCAGGTACAGCTATTTATGCTGCAAATGGTGCTAATGGTAGAGTTTCTAATTGTAATTTTGAAGGTGTCACTGATTTAAGTGTTGATGGTGAATATCCATATTTAAATTTTACTTTAACAATGGATGCCTCAAATATGGTTGTTGGTGATATTGAAGGTAAACCTAGTGGATCTGTTGTTCCACTTGCTGGTGTGGAAATTAAATTAGAAATCCGTAATTCCAATGGAGATTTGGTTGAGACATATACTCAAAATACTGATGATAATGGTCAAATTTCTTATGATTATTCTCATCTTCCTGTTGGAGCATATAAATATAATGCTACTTATTTGGATGGAAAATCTAAAGAAGGTACTTTTGGTACTGTTGAAGTTGAAGGAGACAAATTTTCTGATATTCAAAATGCAATTGATAGTTTAGATTCTGGAGGAGTTATTATTCTCAAAGATATCACTTATCAAAATGATATTGACAATAACATGATTATCGGTAATCCTATTAAAATTATCGGTAATGGTGCTGTTTTAGATGCAGAAGGTGAATCTAGAGTTTTTAATATCAATAGCAATAATGTGTATGTGGAAAATGTTACTTTTATAAACGGTAATGCTGAAAATGGTGGTGCCATTTATATTGGTAATGATTGTCATAATGAAGATATTAACAATTGTACTTTTAAAGGAAATTCTGCTACATCAGGTACTGCAATCTATTGTGAAGGAACCAGTGATGGTAAAGTTTCTGATTGTAATTTTGAAGGAGTTTCTGATTTAAATGTTGATGGAGGATATCCTGAGTTAACTTTAACTTTAGCGACAGATTTGTCAAATGCTGTTGTTGGTAATATTGAAGGAAAACCAAGCGGTACTATTCCTTTAGTTGATGAGGAAATTAAATTAGACATTTATGATTCTAATGGAGATTATGTTGAGACCTTTACTGATACAACTGATAGTAATGGTCAAATTGTCTATAATTATGCTCATCTTCCTCTTGACACCTATAAATATAATGCTACCTATTTGGATGGAAAATCTAAAGAAGGTACATTTGGTGTTGTCATAGTTGAAGGTAATGGATTTTCAGATATCCAAAATGCAATTGATAATGCAGATCCAGGAACAGTTCTCGTTCTAAAAAATATCACATATTTAAATGATATTGATGGGAATATGGATATTGATAAATCTATCACAATTATAGGTAATGGTGCTGTTTTAGATGCAGAAGGCAAATCTAGAATATTTGATATTCACAGCAGCAATGTTAATTTGGATAATATCAGTTTTATTAATGGTGTTGCTAACGATGGTGGTGCTGTTTATATTGCTGATGGCTCTAATAATATTGACATTTATAATTCAACATTTTCAAATAATGCTGCATCCAATGATGGTGGTGCAATATTTATACAACATAATACCTATGCATTAAACTTCAATAATGTAACTTTCACCGAAAATACTGCTGGAAGAGGTGGAGGAGGAGTAAAAAGTTATTCCACTGGAAGTGGTGTTAATTTTGATAACTGTTCCTTCATTAAAAACAATGCTACTGGTGATGCTGGTGGTACAGACAGTGAATTTGGTGGTGGAGGATTATGGTGTTATAATACTGTAACTCATATAACAAATTGTACTTTTGATTCAAATAGAGGAAGCTACGGTGGTGCTTTAAGAGGTGCTGTTAATGTTAAAGATTCTGAAATGAAACATAATGTTGCTTTCAATGGAAATGGTGGTGCTATTGACTTAACCATGGAAGGAAGTATTAAACCGGAACTTTACATTGAAGACACTAAATTCATTAATAACACTGCTACCGATACACTTCCTGAAGGTCATGTCTATACTGAAGATGATGTTGTATCCCAAGGTGGTGCGGTTCACGTTTATGATATAGACAAAGTAGAAATGTATGGTTGTGAATTATATAACAATTCTGCAAAATATAGGGGTGGAGGTCTCGACTTCTATATTTTAAGGGAAGGTTATGTAGAAAATTGTACTTATGAAAACAACACTGCTATAGTTGGTGGTGGAACATATATTATGGGTGATAAAAGCAGATATTTCAAAGGTAATTTCACAAATATCGTTGCTTCTCATAATAATGCAACACAAGACGGTGGAGCATTTTATATTGAAGGAAGTAACGGTGAAGGAAGTTATGTTGCTTTTGATAATGTTACATCAAATCATAATATCGCTTCAAGAGGAGGTTCCACTTATATTTTATGTAGTGATGTTTTAATCATGAATTCCACCTTTAATGACAATGAAGCTTTCTATGATGGAAGTTTAGAAGATTCAGGTACTGGTGGTGCAATTCATATTCATGGTAACAATGTTAATTTGATTAACATTACCTCTAATAATAATGATGCTTATCGTGGAGGATCCACATTCATTCGTGGAGCAAATACAAATGTTGAAAATTCAACTTTTGATAACAATAAAGCTACATTAAATGGTGGTGGATTGAATATTGGAGGAGATTACTGTACAATTACTAATGTGGATTCATCTGAAAATGAAGCCGGCAAATATGGTGGTGGTATATATGTTGATGGTGATACATGTACCATTACTAATGTGACTGCAGATAATAACACTGCTGATGATTCTGGTGGTGGAATATATGTAGATGGTGATAATTGTAAGGTTATGAATGCTGAAATTTCTGATTGTGAAGCATCAATGTTCGGTGGTGCAATAGCTATTTCTGGAAATAATAACAGATTTACAAATATTACATCTATGAATAATGAAGCTATGTCTGGAGGTTCTGTATATATCGATGGTAATGATGCTACTATTGAAAATAGTACATTCTCTGAAAACACTGCTATTTATGGCGGTGCAATTAGTATTACAGGGGATAACTGTAAATTTATTTACAATAACATTACTGATAACCATGCAGACGGCGATTCATCTTTCAACCCTGCAGGTGGAGGAGTATATGTTGAGGGAAAAAATACTAACTTTACCCATAATAACATATCCTCAAATAGTGCATTTGCAAATGGTGGTGGAATATTTACCAATGGTGAATATTTATATATTGAAGATTTATATGCTGAGAATAATACTGCTCAAAATGGTGGTTTTGCAGCTATTAGTGATGCAAAAGATTTAATAGTTAAAGATTCTACCTTTATCAGTAATCATGCTAATGGTGATATTAACATGAATAGGGGTGAAGGTGGTGTTTTCCATATTTTTAATTCTCAGAATGCAGAAATTGAGGGAAAATTTTATAATAATACTGGAACTAATGGTTCTTCAATATATGTACAAAACTCTACATTAAGAATTCATGACTCACATTTCGCTGATAACCAAGCATATTCATATTGGTTACCAATTACTCCTGAAAATAACACTAAATTCAATCAAACTGATAATATAGGTATTAGTGTTAGACTTCGAGGAGGAGATAATATTGCTAATGCTATCCATAATAGGGATGGTAAAAGTGATATTTTAGTTAACAATATTACTTATCTATTTTATACTGTAGATGGAGAAGTAATTAATAAAACAACCCCAAATAGAGATATGGCTCCTGTTGTCGGTCCTAATCCTGATGATATATACATTTATGATTTCGAAAACAATCAAGTAATCACATTGGTTCTTTACAATGGAACTGGTAATTTCATTTACAATGAAACTACTGGTGAATATGATTACAATGGAACAGGTGTAGAAATAGCAAGATTTGAATATGGTGCAAGTGGTACAAACCAGTATAACATTAATAAAACTGATATCAATGGTACAATTAATGTAGTACTCAATAACTTTTTGGGTATTCTTGATACTGGAAATTATACAATTTGTGCAATATATAGAGAAAGTAGCTATTATACTGCAATTTTCAACTACACTACATTTGAAGTAGTAAATGAGTTGGTTAAAAAGTTAACAGTTAACAATTCAGTTCTTTTAGGAGATAATGTTGATTTTGTAGTTGTTGTAAATAACACTAATAATTTCACTTTGCATAATGTTACTATTACTGAAATCTTTAATTCTAATGAATTAGAGTATATTAGTCATACAAATTCAGACGTATGGATTAAAAATGGTAATGTTTTCACTTATAAAGGTGAATTGAAAACAAATGAAAGTGCAAACTTTACAATTACATTTAAAACATTAAAATTAGGTACTATAGTTAACACAGTTAATTTAACTACTAATGAAACAGGAAATAGATCATTCATTACAAGAAACAAAACTTTGGTTTATAACTTACTTGAAAAGTTAACAGTAAATCAAACTGTTGTTCTTGGTGAAAATGTTGATTTTGTTGTCATTGTAAATAACAAAAATAATTTCACTTTGCATAATATTACTATTACTGAAATCTTTAATTCCACTGAATTGGTGTATGTTAATCATACTAATATGGATATGTGGGTTAAAGAAGGTGATGTTTTCAAGTATAATGGTGATTTAGCAGCTAATCAAAGTGCTAACTTTACTATTACTTTTAAAACATTAAAAGTAGGTACTTTAATTAATACAGTTAATTTAACTACTAATGAAACTGGAAGCAGAATTATTAATGCCTCCAATATTACTGTAGTTTACAATTTACTTAAAAAGTTAACTGTAAATAAAACTGTTATTCTTGGTGAAAACGTAAGTTTTGTTGTTATTGTAAATAACACTAATAATTTCACTTTGCATAATGTTACTATTACTGAAATCTTTAATTCCACTGAATTAAGCTATGTTGGTCATACCAATAATGCAACATGGATTAAAGAAGGTAATGTTTTCAAATATAATGGTGAATTAGGTGTAAATCAGAGTGCTAGCTTTACTATTACTTTTAAAACATTGGTGAATGGTACTATAATTAACACAGTTAATTTAACAACCAATGAAACAAAAGAAAAAGTATTTACGGCAAACAACAATACAACAGTTTACAAACCAAACATGACTGTTCAAAAAATAACATTAAATGAAACTGTAAATCTTGGTGAAAACGTTTCATTCATAATTGTTGTTACTAACACTGGAGACTGTAATTTAACCAATATTAAAATTACTGAGATATTTAATTCTACTGAGTTAGAGTTTAAAGATTGGACTAATAAGGATAAATGGTCAAAATCTGGTGATGTTTTCATTTATAATGGTATTTTAAGTGTTGATTCTAGCATAAGCTTTACTGTTGTCTTTAAGACATTGGTAAATGGTACTTTAATCAATACTGTAAATGCTACATCTAATGAGACAGATAACAAAACTTCTAACAATAAAACTAATGTTTATAGTACTGAAGTAAATGTTACTAAAGTTTGGAACGATTCTGATGATCAAGATGGTATTAGACCTAATAATGTGACTATTCAGTTATTGGCTGATGGTGTTAAAGTTAATGAGACCATGTTAAATGCTACTAAAGGATGGAAGTTTACTTTTGGTAATTTACCTGTTTATAAAGAAGGTCAGAAAATTGTTTATTCAATTGAAGAGCTTGATGTTGCAGGTTATACTAAAGAGATAACTAATGTTGGTAATAATTATACTGTTACTAATACTCATGAGGTTAATCTTACTGAAATTAATGTTACAAAAGTCTGGAACGATGAAAATGACTATGATCATATCAGACCTAATAATGTAACAGTTTACTTATTGGCTGATGGTGTTAAAGTTAACGAAACCATGTTAAATGCTACTAAAGGTTGGAAGTTTACTTTCGGTAATTTGCCGGTTAATAAGAATGGTTTAGCAATTAATTATACAATAGTTGAACTTGCTGTAGAGGATTATAATACTACAATTAGTTATAATTCTTCTGAAATTACAATAATTAATTCTCACATTCGTCCAAATATGACTGTTGATAAATTTACTATTGATAAAGTTGTATTTGTTGGAGATAATGTTACTTTCATGATTGTTGTTACAAACACTGGTAATTGTAATCTGTCTGATGTTAAAATTACAGAAATCTATAATTCTAATGAATTAACTTTGTTGAATATTAAAGATAAAGAAGGTAAATGGTCTAGATCTGGTGATATTTTCAGTTATAATGGTAATTTAACTGCTGGTCAAAGTACTAATTTTACTATCTTCTTTAAGACTTTGGTGAATGGTACTTTAATTAATACAGTTAATGCATCAAGTAATGAAACTGATAATAAAACTGCTAATAATAATACTACAGTTTATAATCCTGATATGACCGTCGAGAAAATAGCATTAAATACTACAGTTTACGTTGGTGACAATATTTACTTCATGATTGTTGTAACCAATACTGGTGACTGTGATTTAAGTGATGTTGTTGTTACTGAAATTTATAATGCTAATGAGTTGACTTTAGTTGATTTCGATAATAAGTCTCTTTGGTCTATGTCTGGTGATGTTTTCACTTATAATGGTGTTTTAGCTCCTAATGAGAGTGCTAACTTTACTGTTTGGTTTACTACTTTGGTAAATGGTACTTTAATTAACACAATTAATGCATCAAGTAATGAGACAGATAACAAATCCGCAAACAACACTACGGTTGTTAAAAATAATTTATGTGATGTCGAAATCAAAAAACTTGTAAATGCTTCAAATGTATATGTAAATGACTTTGTTGAATGGACTATTGTTGTTGTAAATAAAGGCCCTATAACTGCTGAAGATGTAGTTGTTGAAGACATGTTGCCTAATGGAATCATAATAACTTACAGCTCTCATTCTTATGAGCAAAAAGGTAATAATATAATTTGGAAACTTGGCGATTTAAAAGCAAATGATCCAATAAATATTGTATTAATTACTCAAGTTATTAGTGAAGGCAGAAAAGATAATTTCGTTGTTGTCAATACAACTACTAATGAATCCAGAACAGATAATAATAAAGCAAATAACACAACATTTGTAAATCCAATTTGTGATTTAATAATTAACAAGACTGTTAACGCTTCTGAAGTTTATGTTAATGATTCTGTTGAATGGGTTATTTCTGTGATTAATGTTGGCTCAAGTACTGCTCAAAATGTTTATGTTAAAGACTTCTTGCCTGAAGGTGTTGTGATTACAAGTTTCATTCCTCCTTCTCAAGGTAGTTTTGATGAAAAAACTAGGATTTGGGAGATTGGTGAGTTAAGATCAAACGAATCTGTTTCCCTTGTTTTGGTTACTAAAATATTAAGAAACGGTACTATTACCAATATTGTTGTTGTAAATACCACTACTAACGAATCAAATAAAACAAACAATGAGGCAAATAATACTACTGTTGCTAACTCTATTTGCGATTTAATCATTAACAAAACAGTTAATGCTTCATCTGTCTGCGTTGGAGACAATGTGGAATGGACTATTAATGTTGTTAATGTCGGTCCTTCTACCGCTTTGGATGTTATAGTTAAAGACGCTCTTCCTGAGGGTGTTGTAATTATTAGTTCATATACAGCTGATGGTAGATTTGATGAAAAAACTAGGATTTGGGAGATTGGTGAGTTAAGATCAAACGAATCTGTTTCCCTTGTTTTGGTTACTAAAATCTTAATTGAAGGAGTTAAAACAAATATTGTTACTGTGAATACTAGTACTTATGAACCAAATAAAACTAACAATGAAGCAAATAACACAACTGTTGCAAATCCAATTTGTGATTTAGAAATTACTAAAATTGTTAATAGCTCTATTGTTTATGTCGATGATTTGGTAGTTTGGACAATTGAGGTTGTAAATCATGGCCCAAGTACAGCTAAAGATGTAAAAGTTTATGATATATTGCCTGATGGTCTTAAATTAGTAAAAGTTAATCCATCTATTGGAACTTATGCTAATGGAATTTGGACTATTGGTGATTTAAATGTAAATAATACTGTATCTTTAGAATTAACTACTCAAGCAGAAAAATTAGGCATTATTACAAACATTGCTGTTGTAAACACAACAACTCCAGATTCAAATGAATCAAACAACAAAGCAAACAATACTACTGAAGTAATTCCGGTTTGTGATTTGGAAATTACTAAACTTGTTAACCAATCTAGTGTTAATGTAACTGATTTGGTTGTTTGGACAATTGAGGTTGTAAATCATGGCCCAAGTACAGCTAAAGATGTAAAAGTTTATGATATATTGCCTGATGGTCTTAAATTGGTAAAAGTTAATCCATCTATTGGAACTTATGCTAATGGAATTTGGGCTATTGGTGATTTAAATGTAAATAATACTGTATCTTTAGAATTAATTACTCAGGCTATTAAAGTAGGTAATATTACAAACATTGCTGTTGTAAACACAACTACTCATGATACAAATCACTCAAACAACAAAGCAAACAATACTACTGAAGTAATTCCGGTTTGTGATTTAACAATCATTAAACTTGTTAGCTCTAAAAAAGCCTTTGTAGGTGAAGAATTAGTCTGGACAATTAGGGTAACTAATCTTGGTCCAAGTGCTGCAGTTGATGTAACTGTTTTAGAAGATATTCCAAGTTCATTAAAATTAATTAATGCTGATGCTTCTAAAGGTACATATAACTGGAATACAAACATTTGGTCAATAGATAGACTTGAATCAGGGTCTAGTGAAACACTTACAATTAGAACTTTAGTTTTAAGTGTAGGAAATATTACAAATCCTGTTGAAGTTAGTTCAACTACACCAGATTCAAATAAATCAAATAATAAAGCTAACAATACAACTGAAGCTTTCGCTATTGTTGATTTAGAAGTTAAAAAAGTTTCTGACAAAAATAAATATCATGTAAATGATACTATCTGCTGGACAATCACTGTTATAAATCATGGTCCATGTGATGCTCATGATGTTGTTGCAATTGATGTATTGCCATCTACTGTTAACTTCACATCATATTATGCATCTAAAGGATCTTACAATGTAACTAGTGGTAAATGGACTATTGGTGATTTGGCCAATGGTGAAAGTGTAACTTTAACAATATATTGTGTTGCACTTGTTGAAGGATTTATTACAAATTATGTAAATGTCACATGTAAGGAACCTGATAGTAATTTAGATAATAATTATGCTAACTCTACTGTCGAAATCGTTAATGAGACAAATAATTCTACAACTCCAGAACATCCAGTCGAACCTGTCAAATTAAAAGCTTCTGGAAATCCAATAACATATCTTTTAGTTGTTATTTTTGTATTATTTGGTAGTTTTTGGGCGAGAAACAGGAAAGAATAATATCGAATAAACATATAACTAGATTATATATCTAGTTATTTTTTCCTTTTTTTATTTTTTTGGTGACAATTTTTTACGCAATATGTCTTTTTTTATTTGTTTATGATGTTTAAAGAAAAATAAGTTTATTCAATTAATTTTTAAATTTTAATTTTAAATGTAAAATAAAAAATTATAAATGAATTATGAATCCATTTGATTTAAATATGTTAGTTAGATTCAAAATTCCATTTAATATGAATGAATCAATAGTAAAATTATTTTTTGAGTAATTATAATCATGATTAGTATATTTGTTCGGTGAATAGTGGGTTGGTACTTTAATTATATCATTCGGGTTATTATCTGAATCATTGTTCGTATTCACATCTTGTGCTACAACAGACGAAGTAGCAAATAAAAATCCTATAACCAGTAAAGTTAAAATCATTTTAAAATTCATTTTTTCACTCCTTTATGATATATTGACTTATAATATTAATAAACATCATATTTAAAGTTTTTTGAATGTAAGTGCTTACTTACATTCTAAATGTAGTTTAACAAAAGAAGAATAAACATTCATCAAAACAAACATATTTAATACATTAATTATATATAAAAACATATCGAATTTAGGTATAATATCATGTCTAGTGAAAATCAGTGGGGAAGTCCATTATCATTTGTCCTTGCAATGATAGGATCTGCTGTTGGACTTGGAAATATATGGAGATATCCGTATGT
Source organism: Methanobrevibacter sp. (assembly GCF_045646045.1). GTDB lineage: Archaea > Methanobacteriota > Methanobacteria > Methanobacteriales > Methanobacteriaceae > Methanocatella. The sequence continues at coordinate 11,810 of NZ_JAZRJY010000159.1, forward strand.
ACTTTACTCCAGTGGTGGAGGTGCATTTTTCATTCCATATATAATAGCAATTCTAGTAATGGGTATTCCTGTTTTGATAATGGAATATGGAATCGGACTTAAATTCAGGTCTTCTTTTACAAAAACTATAACAAAAATTGATTCCAGGTGGCAATTTTTAGGCTGGTTAATTCCAGTATCCTTATTGATGATAATGATTTATTATTCAAGTATTCTGGGTATTGATATAATTTATATTTTTTTAAGCTTTTTTAAAAGCTGGGGTACTAATCCCGGATTTTACTTTCAAAATACGCTCATGCAGTCTTCAGACAGTTTCATGGGAATATTGAATTTCATTCCAATACTCGCTGTTGCCATTCTCATCGGATGGATACTTGTTTGGTTTATATCCCATAAGGATTTGGAATCCGGTTTGGGAAAAGTATCTAGAATATTTGTTCCTTTGTTATTTTTTATCATGATTGGAATAGTTATTTTTTCACTTACCTTGCCTGGAGCTTCAATCGGTCTTTCTGAATTATATAATCCTGACTGGTCACTTTTATTCAATTTCAACGTATGGATGCTGGCATTTGGCCAAATCATTTTCTCTTTGAATATCGGATTGTCCGGTACGGTAACTTTTGCCAGTTATCTTAAGGAAGATGTTGATATTATATCCAATACATTTATAATAGCTTTAGCAAATTCAATTTTTGAAAATATTGCTGCAATTGGTGTTTTTTCAATTTTAGGTTACATGTCCTTACAGACAGCAACGCCTATTCCAAATCTTATAGATCAGGGAACCGGACTGATTTTCGTAACATATCCAACAATATTAAATATTTTAGGTCAGTGGGCTTATTTTATCGGACCACTATTCTTTATAACAATTTATATTGCAGGAATTACCAGTATTCTGTCTATGATTGAACCGATATCATTTTCAATTCAGAATAAATTTTCTATATCCCGTAAAAAAACTGTAACTATTTTATGTATTATTGGTGCTTTTACATCTATGATTTTTGCAACTTCATTCGGCGGTGCATTACTTGAGAATATTGATTCATATGTAAATCAAATTTCAGGACTGTTTTGTATAGTTTTAGAATGTATACTCTTTGCTTGGATATATAAAGCTGAAAATTTAGTCGATTTCTTAAATTCAAGATCCAGGTATATAAAAATTGGCAGAACATGGTTATTTATAGTAAAATATGTCTTACCATTTTTCATCATGATAATTTGGATTGGTGGAATGTTAACTGTATTCAATACATATTCATTGGATAAAATAATCATTACAATTTCCACTGCTTTGGTGCTCTTTGCAGTCTCATTATATCTAACGCTTAAAAAACCAACTAATCCTGGTTGGGATGAAGTGGATGAAAGGGTTTAATTTTCATGTGGAGATATACATCTGAATTTAATAATTGTATTAAAAATAATGTATCTTGTCATTTAATGGATTAATGTGCAATATTTTATAATGATTCTGGGATATGATATCATTTAATCGTAGTTGAAATAAATATAATTGATGGGATATTCTAATGTGATTATTAATTTCTTATATGTGGCTTCTGTGTGAGGTAGTGTAATTAAAAAAATATAGGAATGGTTGATTTTTTTTGGACTATTTTAAAAAAAATCATATTAATTAATGAACATAATTGTACTACAAAGCTTTTTATATTATATTATATAAATTATTATAATATATTTTATGAATAAATTTTATAAGTTGAGAAAATGGATGAATCAATAAAAATATTAACTATACAGGACATTTCATGTTTTGGACAATGTTCCATAACAGTTGCACTTCCGGTAGTATCTGCTTTTGGAATAGAAACTGCAGTTCTTCCTTCTGCTGTTTTATCCACACATACTTCAGGATTTACTGATTTTACTGTTAGGGATTTAACAGAAGACCTCCCTGCTATTAAAAAACATTGGGAAAAAGAAGGAATATATTTTGATGCAATATATACAGGTTTTATTGCGTCAATGGAACAATTGGATTATATTAAAGATATTATAAACTCAAGATTAAAGCCTGGCGGACTTGTATTTGTTGATCCGGCCATGGCAGATCACGGTGAATTTTATAACGGATTCGACCAGGAATTCGCTGATAAGATGGGTGAACTTTGTAAATTGGGGGATTATATTCTTCCAAATACTACTGAAGCCTGTTTTATATTGCATAAACCATGGAAAGAAGAATTTACTAAAGATGAAATGATTGAAATGGCAGAAGAACTTTCTGCATTCACCAAAAGATATGTTATCCTGAAAGGAGATACGCATAAGGAAAATAAACTGGGCATGCTTGTTTTGGATAAGGCAGAATCTAGTCTGGAATTTGTCTATAACGATAAGATTGATTATGTATCTCACGGAACAGGTGATGTTTTTGCTTCAGCCTTTGTAGGATCAACCATGGTTGGCAAATCCCCTTGCTCTGCTGCAAGAATTGCCGGTGAATTCACTAAGAAATCTATTGAAAAAACTATTGGTGATGAGAATCACACTTATGGAGTTAAATTCGAACAGGTGATTCTTGAATTAAATGATTTATTGGAATCATTTTAAATTATTTTTTTAAAAATAGCTTTAAAATTGAAGTTGAATTTTTCTGTTAAACACAGGAAAACTCAAATCAATTTATTATTAACTTTTTTTGCGATTCTGGAAAAATTTGATTATTGCAGGATATATTAAAACTACAAATGCCATTATCAAAACATATTTTAAAATGCCTCCGATTTGGGTTTTTCCAAATAATGGCAATATTACATATATGATAAATTCCAGAGAGATATAACCGCATATGCATCTTAGTACTTTTGTTTGTGTATCGCCGTCAGTTGAAAACTTAACCAATCTTCTTTCAATCGGCCAGGTTAAAAATACACCTACAGCCAATCCAGCATATTCAAATGTATCAATGGCCATTATTGCAGGATCAACAATTAATCTGCCCGCAGTATCATAATCCAGAGGATATGATTTTGTCACTGTAAACACTAATACTAAAATTGAAATTAAAATTCCAACTACAGAAATAATAATGTCCAGATTAGGCTTTTCCTCAAGCTTATCGAATAATTTGGAAAAGATTATTAAAACTATAAATGTAAAAATTATAGCAAAAATCACGTCTAATACTGAATGTACTCCTAAATAGTTACGACTAAACCCTACAAGTATTAAACAACAGATTAAAACAATTTTTAAAGCTTTGGATAAGTTTCCCTTTATTGCAGCTCCACCAAAGAGTGTTGTCGCCACGGTTGTGTGTCCGCTTGGAAAGGAATATCCTGTAGCGCCGGCAATTGCCTCTTTTACAGGATGTATTCTGGAATCAAGAATCCATGGGCGGTATATGCAGGCTGTAATTTTTGCAAGTCCATTAACTAAAGCAGCACCTGCTAAAGATATAAGAATATATTCTCCTAATTTTTTGTCTAAACACCAATATACTATGGCTATTAGTGGTATGATTATCATGTCTAGTCCGAAAAGGGAACATGTTACAAAAAATGAGTCAAAAATTCCTCCAGTAATTTCTCTTAAAAATTGAAGAAACAACAACGGATCAATAAATATGTTCATGATATCGCCTCTGTTAAAATATTTAATTTTTCTCATTTTTGTAGTTTTGGAATTCTTTAATTGAGAAGTTAGTTATCTTTAATAAGCATGATTAATAAAATTATCATTAGTTATGTCCAATAATAATATTTACTCTGAAAGGTATTCCCTTAAATACCAAAATGATGTGCCTGAGAATTATAATATTTCAAAATTACAATTTACTTTTGATTTCATTTATCTTATTTTAAAGCGTAATGCTTCTATTAATGAAGCTGTTGATAATGTTTCCAAAAATTATGCATTATCTGAAGAGTATTTAATGGACTATCTGATTGAAAACAGGTATATTCTAAATAATGCCAATATGAATTCAATTTCAATGCAGCTTAAGAAGTACAATACAAAAAGCTTAAAGAAAATTCTAAAAAAGCACGGCATAAAAACTTCAGGAAAAAGAGAAAGGATAGAAAAGAGAATATTGGATAATAAACTGCTTGGAAATAATTATTATCTGTCTTCTAAATCGAAAATATTTTATAAAAATAAAAAAAGAAGGATTAAAATATTTAATGAATATTTATCCCAATATTATTATTTTGATGAATACAATGAGTTTTATATGGGTAATTATAGAAAAAAAGAAGCTAATATTCCTATTGAATTTATTAATCTGCATATTGGTAAATCTATTGAAGATAAAAATCATGAGAGATACATTTCCAACAATGAAATAATGGCTAAACATTTTCTTAAAAAAGAGAATTATAAAAAAATGCTTGGATATGTCTTAAATAATTATTGTATGGATTTAAATCCGATATGGAAAATTGATGAATTGAAACAACATTGTGGGATTAAAAAGAACACTTATGATTATTTATTGTTATTGCAAGAAAAATTAAGCAAAAATATTGTTATTAATGCTTTTTATCCTATATGGGATTCCTTTGACTTTGATAGGATAATTGTTTCAAAATATGATGGTTATAAATATTTGAAGGACATACTAAATTTTAAGGATTATGATAAGATTAATGAAGCTTTACAAAATCGTTTTTATCTAAATGATGATTTGAATATTAAGAAAATCACTCAGAAAACATTATTTGATTTTTAGGTTTTGATAGTATGAATATTTTGATATCCAATGATGATGGAGTTTTTGCACCTGGAATATTGGCTGCAAAAGAAGCTGTTGAAGATTTGGCAAATGTCTTTGTTGTAGCTCCTGATAAAAATAACAGCAGTGTAGGGCGCCGTATAACATTATTCAAACATTTAAAAATTGATTCTTTTGAACTTGAAGATGGAAGTCCAGCTTATTCTGTTTCCGGAACTCCTGCAGACTGCGTAATTGTCGGTGCAAATTATGTTATGGACGAAAAACCTGATTTGGTAATTACAGGAATTAATGCAGGCATTAACATAAGTTGTGATGTGACTTCATCAGGTACAGTATGTGCTGCTTTTGAAGCTGTCAGTTTGGGTATTCCTGCAATTGCTGTTTCTCTATTTATGGATCCAAAAACTTCTTATAAGCGGGACGAAAATGGGGAATGGTATATTGATTATGATTTTACTTTAGCAAAAAAGGTTCTCCATGATCTTGTTTTAAAGATAATGGATAAAGGATTTCCCGATGATGTTGATTTGTTTAATTTAAATGTTCCATCAAATTATAATTCAGAAGATGTTAAGATAACTTATTTATCACACAGAATGCTGGATAAAGGAGTAATCGATAATACTGATGAAGAACAAAAGGAAATATTTAATTATCCTTTAGATGAAAATCAGGAAAGTGATGATTTGATAATGATTACATCTAATCTTATAAACGAATATGAAGAAGGAAGTGATGGATATGCTCTTTTTGTAGATAAATGTCCAAGTTTAACTCCTCTTAAAGTTAACATGACTTTTAAAGACTTTAAAGATTGGTGAAAGATTATTTTTCACTTTCTTTCAAGGCTTTTTTTGTAATTCGAACTGCACCTGCACTATGGATGCGGACAGTTGGATTTTCATCATTTGCTGCTATCCATTCAAGTTTTTCTAAATAGGGTTTTACATATTCCGGTTTTCTTTTTCCAATTACTCTAAACATTTCAGGTGCTTCTATCCTAACTTTTTGACTAGAATCTGAAATCATTTCATGAAATATTTCAAGTTTTTCACAAAATAGCTCAGGAGCATTTGTTGCTATATTTTCACAGGCCCAAATGAATGCATGTCTGACGTTTTCAGATTCATCATATCTCATTTTCATCAGCTTATCCAAATAAGGAATGATGGGATTTTTAACTGCTCTACCTATTCTTCCAATTGCATTTACGGACCTTTCTCGCAATTTTGGATTATCATCATCCAAATAGCTGATGATATCTTCAACATGACATTCTATTTCAATCGGGTATCTTAATCCCATTTCTCCAAGAAGCCATAATGATTTTGCTTTAACTGCAATGGAGTAATCTTCATTCAATTTTTCTGCAACATTATCAATATTTGTTTTCCATGCTTCCTTATTCCGGGTCAGGTTTTTCAATTCGTTTAAAACAGCTTTTTCATTCATATAATTTGTCCTTTAATAATATTTGAATTTCAATCAATATATTTATCTTTATTATATTAATATTTTAATTAAAATATTATATTTACATATCTTCTTTACAAAAATTACATTATTTTATATA
>NZ_JAZRJY010000160.1:0-7431 GCF_045646045.1 Methanobrevibacter sp.
TCAGCAATGATTTCTTTATCTAATTTTTTAAGTTCTTCGATAAAGTAGTTTCCAACTTCATTAACATTATCTAAAATCTTTTCTTCATCAAAAGCATCTAAAATTGCATTTGCGGCTGCACAAACTAAAGGACCTCCACCAAATGTGGTTCCATGATCACCAGGTACAAAAGCACTAGCTACTTTTTCAGTTGCAAGAATTCCTCCCATTGGAACTCCTCCACCTATCCCTTTAGCCATTGTCATTATATCCGGTTTTACATCAAATAATTCGTGAGCAAATAATGTTCCACATCTTCCAAAACCTGTTTGTACTTCATCTACAATAAATACAATACCTTTTTCACTGCAGATTTTTTCAATTTCCTTTAAATATTCCATATCAGGAATATTAATTCCACCTTCACCTTGGATAGGTTCAACAATAATAGCTGCGGTATTTTCTGTAATTGCTTCTTTTAAAGCATCAATGTTATTGTACTCTACATTAATAAATCCTTTTGGTAAAATTGCTTTAAATGGTTCCTGATAATCAGCATGGCCAGTAGCAGCAAGAGTCATTGAAGTTCTTCCATGGAAAGATTCAATTGTTGATATAACTTCACTTTTACCAGTGTATTTAATAGCTAATTTGATAGCACCTTCATTTGCTTCAGCACCACTGTTTGCATAAAATATTCTATCAAAGCTGGTTAATTCAATTAATTTTTTAGCATAGACTAATGCAGGTTCATTATAATAAATGCTTGAAACGTGAATGAGTTTTTCTGCTTGATCTTGAATTGCTTTGACTAGTTTTGGATGATTGTGACCTAAAGCATTAACTGCAATACCTGCAAACATATCTAAATATTCATTTCCATCAATATCTGTAACTTTAACACCTTCACCATGGTCTAAGACAATTGGTTGTCTGGTGAATGTATTAATAAAATAATCATCTTCAATTTTTATTAGTTCTTGAGTATTCATATTATTTTCCCCAAAAATATTTACAAGTAATACTTATATTAATAATGATATTTATATATTAATAAACAGGTGATTAAATGAAAGTCGCAATAATTGAAACTGATAAAGGAGTAATCGAATTAGAATTATTTCCAAATGAAGCTCCAGGTACTGTAGCTAATTTCGAAAAATTAGCTAAAGAAGGATTCTATGATGGATTAACCTTCCACAGAGTAATACCAGACTTTGTAATTCAAGGAGGTTGTCCTAACGGAAACGGAACTGGTGGACCAGGTTACACCATTAAATGTGAAACTGAAGGAAACCCACACAAGCATGGTACCGGTGCATTATCCATGGCACATGCAGGAAAAGACACTGGTGGAAGCCAATTCTTTATTACCCATTCCCCACAACCTCACTTAGACGGAGTGCATACTGTATTCGGCCAAGTAATCAAAGGCCAAGATGTAGTTAATGCAATCCAACAAGGGGACAAAATGAATAAAGTATATATCGAAGAAAGATAGTTAATTTACTATCTTTTACACTTATTTTTATAGTAAAAATTTTTAAAAAATAAAAAAAGAATAGAGAAAATGAATTCCCTATTTTTGTTCGACCATTATTTTTTCTATTCAATAATAACATCTTTAACCATTTCAAGAGCCTTTTCAACAATCTTATCGAAAATCAATTCAACAGCCATTTTTCCAACTTCTTCTGGAGATAAACGATGATTGTCTACCGGACGAACAGAATTTTCAATAACATGTGCTAATTGCTCACCCAAAGCAACAGCACCAACACCATCGTTAATACCACTTAAAAGCCTTGTAGCAAACTGATTATAATCATGCTGATCGACTGAATATGTTATTGCATTAAGCAAACCGCCGCCACTACCAACAATAGCACCTACAAGCATATTGATATAATGGGCAGCCTGAATTCCGGCATATGAAATTCCAGCACTAATTCCAATAGTAACAACAGTAACTCCCAACGTAATACCCGTCTCGATTAAATCCTGTTGCCATGCTGCTCTTGGAAAATGATCTACAACACTAGGATATGATTTAACTGACAGTATAGATGCTGATGTTTTTTCATTATAAATATCTACGTTACTATTACTCTTATAACCCCTATTACCAGTGAAATTAGTTTTAATAACCTTTAAAGTTGCCATATTATATATTGCACCAGCATATTTAGCATAGTTTCCAGAGAATGCAGAATTATAAATTGTGATGGTACCGTTATTAACAATAGCTCCACCATAATCATTTTTAACTCTATAATCCGCCTTATTATTATTTAAATAGGAATTGAATATATTAACAGATCCCTTGTTTTCAATTGCAATATTAAATCCTTGAATTGTTAGATTATTAATGAATACAGAAGAACGTGATTTTGTTACTAAAAATTGAGTTTCATCACTATCCTCCTGATTTTGAACAAATATCTTTGCACCGTTACCATTTAGAATCAAATTACCATAATCAAAATCCAATAGTATTTTTGAATTAGATATTACATTATAATCCTTTTTCATAAATGAAACATTAATAACATCATACTCTTGGTTCTTTTTAAGAAGGTTAGATAATCTATATAATGCTGCCAAATCATCCACAACCAGATTATAAATAGTTTCATTAAGACTATTTCTATATAATACTAATCCACCATTTTTTGAAATAATATTGGATTTAGTAAGCCCATTACATTTAATTACTTTGACTAAAGCATTATTATCCAAATATATTGGATTATCATCATTATTATACCATACTAGATTAGATAATCTAGTATTGCCACTGAATGAACAATTGTAAAACTGAGCAACTGATGAAACACCTTTACCATAATATGCACCACCGTATGAAGCTCGGTTGTTGGTAAATGTTGTATTATAAACATATACTGAGTCATAATTTCTTATTGCTCCACCGAATTCAGTTTCAGCATTTTGATAGAAATAATGTATTCTATTTTCTTTAAATGTACAGTTAATAATGATTAATTTACCATAATTAAGAATAGCATTATTAAAACCAGATATGGTTAAATTTATTAATGTTAATGAACCATATTTTGGAACAAAAGCGAAATGGTTGTCTTTATTGTCAGAACTTCCAGATAATTTAATTTCAGCTCCATGACCATTGATAACAATAGACCTGCTTCCCACATCAAACAAAAATTGATGGTGAACATATGAATTATCTTTCTTACCTGCATCTGTCCACATAGTTCCTAAAGAATTGTAAGTACGGAAATCCTTCCTGGAAGATGCAACACTATTATAATCAGATAAAGAAATATCATATTTTTTATTTTGTAAATCAAATATAAATGAAGTAGAATTTAACTTGTAAATATTTGACCTATAATCTTTTGCTAACTTTAATACATCATTGTAATTATGTGTACTGGTTATATTTCTATTGAATGAGGAATAAGGTCTATAATCCAGACATGAGCCTAATTCAAAATTATTGTTTGTATCTTTAACCAGTCTGTTGAAATTATCCTCATTTTTATCATAAAGAACTACCATACTGCCGTCAACAGCATGAATAGTATCATAATCAGTTTTAAAATTACATAAAACAAAGTTTGTTATAGAGCTTGGCTCTGCATATAAAACAGATGCTTCCAAATCCTTTTCATAATGATAAATAGATACTCCATGCTTATTTTCATTATGGTCAAAAACACAATTAACGAAAGTAGCTGTATTTTTATTATAAATAACAGTACCCCTAGTTGAAGTGGACCAGAATGATGCATCATTTTTGACAAAATTAACATTATTACAGTATACATCACCATTATTTACAAAAACACGTTTAAAACGTGTGAAAGTAAGATCATTAACGGAAATTTTAGTACCCTTTTCTAAAGTAATAAATCCATTTTTATAATTATCATCAATAGTAGCACCATTACCATTAATATAGAGGGCACCATGAGTTAAATGAATATAATAACTCCATTCTTGATCTTTATAAAAACCATTAGAAAGCTTATATGTATTTTTTTTAAGATTAATTATTATAATGTCTGCTTTGAAATCATTACCTGATATTTTTTTAAGAACCTTTTCAAATTCATTATTATTTGAAACGGTTACGTTATAAATAATACTGGTTTCAGCATTAGGGAAAATATAACGATATAAATTTTCACCAATAACACTATAAATAGTATTATTATTTTTCTTAAAAGTTTCATTGTTATATATAGGTATTAAAGAACCATAACTAGTTTTATTTAATTTTGCAGAAGTTTGAGAGTATTTATTAAGTACTTTAATTTTAATAGTGTATACTACCTTGTCATTATGCAAAACATCAACAGAATAATCCCCAGGTTTTACATTTAAAATACAAAATGCAACATCATCAGTAACATTTCCTACAAACAAATAATTTCCAACTTTAAATTTAACAGAACCATTTTTTAATTTTTCTGAATTGAATTTAACCGCAAAAATATCACTAATATTATAAATAGCATTTCTTGATAATACATTAATCTTATTGGTAAAAGATTCACCAGTGACTTTATTAATAGATTTTACAGTGTAAATACCAGGCTGCAAATTGCTTAAAGAAGTTAATTCTGCAATACCATTATTGGAAACTTTAACCTTATATTCAACTTTATTAATTTCAAAAGCAACTTCAGTGTCTTTTTTTAGATAATTACCTGAAGAATCTTTAAATACAGCTGCAAAAGTTTTGTTATCACCTTGTACTTTAACCATATCTTTTCCATAAACAGTAATTTTACCAATAGGTACATCACAATTTAAATTTTGAGAATCAACGGTGACAGTGATTTTATGAGTACCCTCTTCATTAGGAACATAAATAATTTCTAATGAATTACCAACAACATTTTTATTTATAAAATTACCTTTTTTATTAGAAGAAAATTTAACTGTATTAAATTCATAATTAGCAATAGGTGAAGTGAAAGTAATTTTTATGGAAGTACTAACTCCAACATAACCTTTTGATTCACCAGAAATGCTAACCTTATTTGGACTGCTGTCAGAATGTCTTTGATTTTTACCAATAGTATGATATTCAATTAATTTATCATTATCAAAGGATGGAGAATTAGTGCCCCACCAATTTTGTTTAATTGAAGAATAAGAACCACTATTGAAGACATCTTTTCCTTGGCCAGATGCATCATTAGCTAAAAATACATTATTATTTATAGTTAATGAAGTTGATTTTGAATCAGTATAAATTGCGCCTCCACGACCATCAGTAGCCTTATTAGAATTGAAATATGTGTTTGTGACTGACATTGTGCATTTATTATTGACATAAACTGCACCACCTTCTTTAGCACGATTAGATATGAATACAGAATTTTTAATGCTGTCCAATGTGCTTGTATATATTGCACCACCTAAATTTTCAGCCCAATTACCGATAAAAGTACAGTTATCAACAGTAAGTTTATTAGAACATTTAATTGCTCCGCCATAACGTTTTTCCTTACCACCATTAGCATAATTATCTTTAAATAATGAATTAATCAATATGATATTGGTTGATCCACTATCACTATAAATAGCCCCACCATCTCCAGCAGTGGCTGAATTAGCTATAAATGTAGTATTAATGAAAGATACATCACCGGATTTTTTATTTATGTAAATAGCCCCACCAAAATCACTGGTGACCTTATTTCCATTAAAATTAATATTATATACATTACTGGAAATATAGTCTGTGTATACAGCACCACCGTGGTCATTAGCAGAATTATTTGTGAAAAATACGTCATTTCCAAATTGAATATAAGAAGTAGAAATTGCTCCACCTTTAGCCTTTGCAGTATTTCTTAAAAAAGTAGAAGTTTCAATATGTGTCCATTTAGAGGAAAAAACAGCTCCTCCCTCAATTTGTCTAGCAGCATTATCCACGAAAGTTGAAGTTGAAATAACTGCATTGGAACTGTCGACATAAATAGCTCCTCCTGAGCCGAAAGCAATATTTTTATTAAAAGAAGAATTTTTAACTATCACATCACCACGTGAAAAAAGTGCTCCACCGTTATCTGCAGAATTATTTGAAAACAAACAATTTTCCACATATATTCCTTTTTTAGAAGATACTGCACCACCATATACTGTAAGCCTTTTTTCCTCTTTAAATGCATCATTAGATATGAATTTTGTGTTGATTAAATCAACATAGCCGTCACAAGATATTGCACCACCATCCAAATAAGCCTTATTTTTTTCAAAATAAGAATTTTCAACTACTAAATTTCCTCTAGAGTAAACTGCACCGCCTTCATTCAGGAAAATTTTATTATTGATGAATTTAGAATTTTTAATAGTGAGATCATTATCTTTTGCACCATTATAAATCGCTCCACCAAAATATGATGCTGAATTATCAATAAATGTACAGTTATTGATTGTATATTGGGCAGAATCTGTAATATAGATTGTTCCATATTGACCAAACTTATTATTTTTTATTATTAAGTTTTCTAAAGTAATCATTCCACTTGTTGATTTGAATAGAAAAGTGTTTTTTAAATTTGCACAATCAATTGTATGGCCTTGTCCATTAATAGTTAAACTTTTATCAATAGATATTCCTGAATCTGAAGCAAGAGAATAGTCCTGATTTAATTTTATAACAGACCCCTCTGAAGCCTTATCAATTTGGTCTTTAAGCTGACTGAATGAACCTGAAGCCAAACTTATATTATCCTCATTTGAATTATAGGATTGAATATTATCATTTGAAATAGTTACAAAATCATTGTCCGGTGATTGAGTGTCATTTAACTCAATAGCACCAACACTGGAAACTGAACATAAAACAAATAATATTAGTAATCCCATTAAAATATTTTTTATTTTCATTTTTACATCCCATTTTAATTATAATTATTATACGTCTTTTTATTTAACGACCCCATTAACCTGAAATAGTAATTTTATTAGCAATACTTAAGCTGTTATAACTTGAAGTGATTATATATTGTCCTGGCATTAAATTAATGTTTAAACGGGCAATACCGTTACCATCGCTAACACGAGTATATAATACGCCATTAATATTTAAATTAACACTAGCGTTAGCCAATGCCTTACCTGTACCATCCAATACTTTAACTTCAAACTTAGATCCATCACGATACTTCATTGATAAATCTTTAGCCACCAAAGTAGGCAATACCTTAATCTTATTTGAAACTTTTAACCCATTATACTCCGCAGTAATAATATAATCCCCAGGATTAAGATTGATATTTAATTTAACATATCCTGAAGCATTAGTTAAGCGTGTATAAAATACTCCATTAATATTGAATGACACACTAACATTAGCGCCGGCAGGATTACCTTCATTATCCAAAATCCTAATATAATACTGAGAATTATTTTTATAATATTTAACCAAATCATTATTCTCAACTATAGAAG
>NZ_JAZRJY010000161.1:0-3152 GCF_045646045.1 Methanobrevibacter sp.
CATTATTTATCAATAAGAATATATACTTATATCGAAAAATTTAATATATTTTTTTAATAAATATTTTATCATTGATTATAAATTTTTCTTGATTTTATTAGGTGGTTTCTAATAAAAATTGAATATTGTTCATTTTTTTCCTATTTTTCATCGTTATGAATATATTTTCTCTTTGTAAAAATGTCATTTTGTTTTATATAAATCTTTCCTTTTGAGTTTAATAGCAAAGTCTTTTTATATGTATGATAAATAATTATAATTAATGCTCTCTTTATGTAAGGTTTAATATAGACCTCGAGAGTATTGATTATTATATGGGATAATTTAAAAAAGAGGTTGAGATATTTGAGTTTTAAAAGTCCTGCAGATACTGCAAAAGCAGTTGCAGCTGCAGCTACCGCAAAAGGTGAAATGCCTATAATTAAACTTGCTATTTTAGGTTTCTTAGCAGGTGCTTACATTGCATTCGGTGGATTACTTGCAGAAGTAGCAAACACTGGTGCAGTAGCTGGTGGTGTACCAATAGGTATTTCTAAATTGATCTTCGGGGGCGTGTTCCCTGTAGGTTTAATTATGGTTGTCATTTGTGGATCTGAATTATTCACTGGTGACGTAATGTTTATGACTATGGGTCTTTTAGATGGTAAAACTGATATTATGGGATTACTCAAAAATTGGGTTGGATCTTGGGTATTCAACTTAATCGGTGGTCTCTTTGTTGCTTACGTACTTGCTTACGCAACTGGTATTATGGTACCTGAAGCATTCGCTGGCGGTGCAATTACCATTGCTAACACCAAAGCTTTAGGTGGAGCTACCTTCATGGCAGCTGGAAAATCAACTGCTTCTTTAACTTGGGTACAATGTTTCCTTAGAGGTATTGGTTGTAACTGGTTAGTATGTTTAGCAGTATACTTAGCTAATGCAGCAGAAGATGTTGTAGGTAAATTCTTCGGTATTTGGTTCCCAATCATGGCGTTTGTATGTATTGGATTTGAGCACAGTGTCGCAAACATGTTCTTCATCCCATTAGGTATCTTCTTAGGTGCTGAAGTAACCTGGGCACAATTCTTCATCAACAACTTAATACCTGTAACCTTAGGTAACATCGTTGGTGCTGCAGTATTTGTAGCATGTGCATACTGGTTCGTATACTTACGTGACTAAATGTACAAAATCAGTTTGGATCTAATATTCTATTAGTCAAACACAAAGGATTTTTACAAATCCCTAAATTTGTATTTACTTATTGAAAATTTGAAAGAAACCTATTTATTCAAATTCAATAAGTATCTACTAATTTATTTAGATTTTTAGAAATTTTTCTTAAAAATTTCATTTGAATGAAAATCATGCTTATATTAGGAATTTCTAATTCCAAAAAATTTTTAGAGACTTATCTGTTTCTAAATCACATTAGGGCTTTTTTTAAAGTTCTAAATATCACATTTCATGATAATATAATATTATATTATTTATGTACTTCGAATATTATTGTCAATTCTTTTATTGGATTATAACAATAGACACAATTCACAATACCTGACACAATTCACAATAATCCAGAAAGATTTTAATAAATTATATATATTAAAAATTAAGACACAATTCACAATACTCGACACAATTCACAATTTCAAATAGTTTTAATAAATATGTTATTAAAAAGTTTCAATTTGTTAGTCAATAATTGAATTTGCCAATATGTGAACTAAAACAAAAAACCTTGATTTTATTATGGAGATTATAAAATGGTTGAGATAAAATATGTACCATCTATTTGTCCTTACTGTGGTACCGGTTGTGGTATTAACTTTGTAGTCAAAGATGGAAAAATCATTGGTGTCGAACCATGGAAAAGACACCCTGTTAATGAAGGAAAAGTATGTCCAAAAGGTAACTTTGGATGGCAATTCATTAACCACCCAGACAGATTAACTACTCCGTTAATCAAAGAAAATGGTGAATTCAGAGAAGCTTCCTGGGATGAAGCTTTAGACTTAGTAGCTAGCACCCTTAAAAAATATGCTGACACTGACCCTAACAAATTAGGTTTCTACGCATGTGCTAGATCTCCTAACGAAAACATTTACATAACCCAGAAATTAGCAAGAGCTGGATGTGGTACTCAAAACGTAGACCACTGTGCACGTATCTGTCACGGTCCTACTGTAGCTGGTCTTGCAACCACCTTCGGTTCAGGTGCATCCACCAACGGTTATGACAGTATTGAAGAAGCTGATTTCATCTTCTGTATTGGTTCTAACAACATGGAAGCACACCCATTATTCGGTCGTAAAATTATCAGAGCTATTAAAAACGGTGCAAAATTAGTAGTAGCAGACCCAAGATACACTCCTACTGCAAAATTAGCTCACGAATACATGCAATTCAAAACCGGTACTGACGTAGCTTTAATGAACGGTATGATTAAAATCATCATTGAAAACGGTTTACAAGATGATGAGTTCATTGCTAACAGAACCAAAGGTTACGAAGAAATGAAAGAAGTTGCACTCAAATACGACCTTGAAAGAGTAGCTGATATTACTGAAGCTGACCCTGAACAAATCAAACGTATTGCTATCGAATATGCAAAAGCTGAAAACGCAGCTATTGTATACTCATTAGGTATTACTGAACACTCTCACGGTGCAGACAACGTAATGTCCACTGCTAACTTAGCAATGTTAACCGGTAACTTAGGTAAAATCGGTGGAGGAGTAAACCCATTAAGAGGACAAAACAACGTACAAGGTGCTTGTGATATGGGTGCATTGCCTTCTGACTATGTCGGTTACCAAAAAGTTGCAAACCCTGAAATTACCAAGAAATTCTCAGAAGCTTATCAAATGGACTTGCCAACCACTCCTGGTTTAACCTTAGTCGAAATGATGAACGCTGCTCACTCTGGTGACTTAAAAGTATTATACATCCACGGGGAAGACCCTGTACTCTCCGATGCAGATATTAAGCACACCAAAGAAGCAATTGCAAACTTAGAAATGTTAATCGTTCAAGAATTGTTCATGACCGATACCGCTGCTGAAGCAGATGTTGTATTACCTGCAGCAGGTTGGGGTGAACAAGAAGGTACCTTCACTTCTGGTGAAAGAAGAGTTCAATGGTTACGTAAAGCTCAAGAACCACCT
>NZ_JAZRJY010000162.1:0-26834 GCF_045646045.1 Methanobrevibacter sp.
CCATTAAGGAAGAAACTAACTTTACCCTGAGTAGCATTGACAACAGCAGTAACAGTTAAAGAATCACCAACCAGTAAAGTATCATTACTCAAAGACAAAGACAAAGAAGTACTGAGAGGATGGGCCTCAATTAACTTAGTGGCATTTGAAGGATAATAATAAGAATCAGCGTTAAATAAAACTGTAATATTATGTTCTCCTTTTTGAGCAAATGAAACTGTCTTATTAGCGGCAAAATCAACTAAGTTGACAGTAAAAGCTTCACCATCAATTAAAAATGTTACATTTCCATCATTAATATAATCACCATACTGATCTTTCACTCTAACCTGAAGAGCAACATCCCTGTTAACAATCCAATCACAATCCCAACCACTAACTTCAATTGTAGTATTTAATTTTCCATATTTAGTAAATCCTTTTATTGGAATTACCCCTTTGAGTTTATTAAAAGCATCATACCAATTTTGACCATAATCATCAGAATAAAAAGATATTCCTCCTTGAGCAAAACGTGAATTTTTAGAATATTCAAAGAAATGCAACAAAGGCTTTTGGTTATGTAAATTAGTTATAATAAACACGACATCAAAAACATCACCTTTTTTAACAGGAACATATTTGGTTAAAGGAATAGTGAAATATCCTGCAGTAGTATTTCCTTGTTGTGAATGTTTTAATTGATTATTAACAACTATTGAAATAGTATAATTTGAATCATCACTAAAATAAGTTGAAACTGCAGACACTAACTCATCACTTTCAGCCCGGAATGAATTTCCAATACCCAAAGTGTTAATAGGTGCCTGTACTGTGGCCCGATTTGAAGTTTGAATCTCATATTGATAAATTTTATCATAATGATTAGTATCATTTAAAACAAATGCAAATGCAGGTTGAAAAATATTGCCTACCCTTGAAAAGTACAAGTCATAATAAGAAACATAGAAATAACCATTTTCACCCCAATTTGGTCCCCAGCTATTACGAACAATGAAAGCCCCATTATCCTGAGGTGTTGATTTAAAGTTCTCTTTAGGATAATTATCATCCCATCCAACAATTACTACATCATGATTTGTCTGTAAATTTTCACCGTTTGCATAATAGGATACTTTATCACCAGCAAGATAATTATCTGAATAAAACATACTAGTTACAACAGCACCATATTTTACAATAGCTTCCTTAATCCTATCATTATCTGTAAATGACGTCCTTGGAAGGAAAACAATATTTTGAACATGTGTTATAGGATTATATAATAAAGATAATGGGTTTGGGGAATATATCTCATACTCATCATATATAGGACCCAACCAACTGGCCAAATAACCAATTGTCATGAATAAGTTTCCGCCGGAATTAGGTATGGATTCAAAATTACCATAATCAGAAAATCTGGCAACTATATTCTTTAAATTCTCTTCTGAAAGATTATAAGCAGTACCGTTGGCTTTTAATATAGATAATTCTAAAGCAGCAATCGCAGCAAATGCCCAACAATTACCCTGTTCAAGCTGATCTTTAACTTCAGTAAGATTATAATGATCCCTCATATCATATCTACTATCAAGAACAACCGGAGCATCATCAATTTCAAAAATCTTATAGTCTCCTGCTTTTTGATTCAAATCTAAAAATGCCAAATTAAATGCATCAGGTGAACCAACATTAGTCGCATTAATATTTTTCGCATCCCCCAAACAATAAATGTCTCCACCATAATCAGCAATATTGTTATTAAAAGTCAAATTAGTTAAAATAGCTGAAAAAATTTGGTCAACATATAAACCGCCACCTTCAATGGCCTTATTTGAATTAAATGTTGAACCACTGATTGAAGTAGTATTGTACATTTTATAAACTGCACCGCCTTCAGTTGCCATATTATCTGTGAAATTTAGATTTGAATATATTGATGAAGAATGTAAATCACAAACTGCACCACCTATTAACGAACTGCAATTTACAAATACTGAATCATAAAAATGATTTTTTGAATATATTGAATAAACCGCACCAGCAGAGGAATTGGAAGTATCATTAACAAATCTAGCTCCCCTCATATAGAAATATGGACTATTTGTAGAAATTATTGCTCCACCATAAGAGGTTGCATAATTATTTGTGAAATTTGAATTAAGTATTACTAATTGAGTATTAACAATATAAGCCGCACCACCGCAATAAGCATTATTATATTTCAAATCAGAATTGTTTAATAAAAGATTTGCCATCGAATAAACAGCACCGCCCTCTCTTGAAGCAGTGTTATTAATAAATTTAGAATCATGAACAAGCATTTGATTATTTGGAGTGAATATTGCACCCCCATCAAATCGCGCTTTATTATTAATAAAAGTACAATTTATTAACTCTCCACCAATCAGTGAAAAGATTGCACCTCCACGGTCAGCAGTATTATTTTTAAAGATACAGTTGGTTAATTTCAAGTTACCTGAACAGCTAATTGCACCACCAATATAAAATGCACCATTAAATGCAATAGATTTTGCACTATCAAAAATCAAATTCTCTCCTTCAAGTGTTCCGCCAACCTGTGTTTGATCATTACGACCTTTAATTAAATTAACAGAAGTATTAAACAATTTCATATCTTTAAAATAAATATTTGGATTCCACTCAATGAAAGCAAATATTCCTCTTCCATTAAAGTCAACAGTTGTATTTTCCGCACTTTCCCCAATAAATTTCACATTAGAAATAATGAGCATTTCATTCTTAATATCCCCAGAATCATTGTAATTATATTTATAATAACCATCAGCAATATGGACAACAGTATTTTCTCTAAATACATAATTTACACTAGATAATTCCTTATAAGGAGACTCTTTTGAACCATTACCCACACCACTAGCCGAAGCATTAACATATATATGATTATAACCATCATTCTCACTTAAAACATAATCATTTACTTCAGATATACTTAATGTATTATTTAAATCCACATCATCACTTGCAAAACAAGCTGGAAGTATTAATAACAATAAACAAAGAGAAAAAAATACTTTTATATAATTCCCCACAATATCACCAACATATACAATTTGAACAATTAAAAATATGAATCACCACATAATAAACATATGATAATTTTAAACTATAACTAATATGTTATTATTTACTTTATTATAGATTAATATATCTATTGAAAATCTAAAAAAAGAAAAGTGATTGGATAATCACTTGAATTAAAAACTATTGATATCTATAGAAGTCTACTTGCCAACTTACAGTTTCATAGTAATCAATTGTAAATGTTTGTGGAGAGGATGATGTATAAGATACAGAATCAGATCTTGTTTCTACATCACTATGTGAGCCCCAATCAACTCCACAGGATTGTCCGTTAGATCCTGACACATGCAAATGATTTGTTGCATAATTTTTAATAGGATATGCTGATATTTTAACCATTATTTCCCCCGCAGGAACATTAATTGATTTAGTACCACTGCCCGATCCAGAATAACTTCCTATAAGCACCCACTGTTTAGTAGGACTTGAAGAGGAAGAAGATTCTGAAGTGTTAACCTGTTGAGAACTTTCACCACTAGAAGAAGTATTGCTGCTGTTTGCACTTCCGGATGCAGGCTGAGCTTGAGAATTATTGCCAAAAGCATTATTGGCCAGTGCAAAATAACCTATTACTGCAGCCAAAACAACAATTATTACAATTAAAAGTGCAATAACAACCTTAGAATTACTATTTTTAGGTTCTGGGGGTGTTGGTGCAACTTCCAGTGATACTCCACACTTACTACAGAATTTTGCAGAATCTTTATTTTCAAAACCACAACTGTCACATTTCATAATATCCATATCGAATAGTTAATATATATAATAAATTATTATGTTATACACTAATTATATATTTCTATTAATTTTTAATTCACATTAAAAAAACATGTTGGATTTATATTACAATGATATATATTTATTGTGTTTAAAATTTTTTTAAACAATGTTTAATAAAATATAAAAAAAATAAAATAATAATATTATATATTTTTAAAAATAGTGAAATAATTTTAAATAATTAGCATTTTAAACACAAATAACAATTAATTTAGTAATAAAATTGAATGTACATTATTATACATCATTCATCTAAAATGAACATGAAAAATAGTCGAAATATGTAAAAATTCTAAAATCTTTTATATTAGAAAAAATAAAATAAAAGATATGAGTAAAGAAAATGACGAGCTTTTGAAATTGACATCTTATGTTCAAATCTCAAAATATAGGGAAAAAACATTAAAGTCTATAGGTGATGACGTAAAAATACCAACAAACATTGCTAAAGATAGTGGTATTAGAACAAATCACATTTCAAAAGTACTAAGTGAACTTAAGAATAAAGAAATTGTTGAATGCATTAATGAAGAAGCTCGTAAAGGAAGATTATACCGATTAACCGACACCGGAAAAGAAGTATTAGATACAATAAAAGATAAAGAAGATTAAATATCTTCAAACTTATTTTTTGTATGCTCTAACTCTTCAATTGCTTCTTCATTATTATATAACATTTCAAAATAAATCGCCATAAAACCAATGAACATATTATTTTTTTCATCATAGCCAACCAAATCTTTAGTAAAATCAGCATAAATATTGTTTTTCGGCTCGACCATGTCTATTTTAAACTGCAATTTTATAGATTCCCTTAAATCTTCATCAATATACTTGTCTAAAAAATAAATAATATCGCGAGCATAGGAATTAGCTAACTGAATGAAAATTTGACTCTCTTCTTCGCTAATGCCTAAATCGTTAACACATTGAAAAAAGGAATTGAATCTCTGGAATTCCATAGGAATATATCTATTTTCAACAGTATGTGCATAAAATTCATTGGTTATTTTAATTTCAGAACTTACAAAAACATATTCTACAAAGCTTTTTAATACCGGAGAAGCTTTAACATCAAATATTTCACATAAAATATTAACAGTTAAATCGAATAATAAGAAATGAGCTAATTCATGTATAATTGTGGAAATCTGAAAGCTTTCATCCAAACGGTCATCATAAAAAATATACTGAACTGCATACTCTCCATGTACGACACCACTAGAAACAGGAATAACACTTGTAAAAGCATTTGCAATCTGCAATACTTTCTCTTTAGGAGTACCGGTAAGTTCGACATAATCCAACTTTTTAAAAATTCTATTTAAAATATTCAAATAATCGCTAACAGTGAAATTTGGATTCACCAATAAAGAAAAATAATGATCTGTGAACAAATCCTGAAAACTATCAATAGCTATAGGAGTGATATGTCTATGGCAATTTATACAAAGTTCACTGGAATCAGAATTCTTTTCACCACAGAATGGGCAGATGTTTTCTTCAACTATCCTACAACCACAATGAGTACAATAGTTATTTTTTTTAAAATTTAAAGTACCACAAACTTCACAATTTTTCATTTAAACACCTTTCCACACATTTTTAACAGCATCAAAAGTTTTAGAAAAATTTCTTCTACGCCTGATGATTTTTTTAACATTATTACCACAATTAGGGCAAAATTCTGAATTAAAATCTATTATTTTACCGCAATCACACACAATTTTAGATTTTACAATCCGTTCCTGATTCAAAGGTTTTTGGCATGAAGAACAGCGCAATTCATCAATACTATTTCTGGTGCCGCAAATGCAGATAATTTCTGTAGCTTCTTCAGCTAAAGGATTACCGCACTCAACACAAAAATCAGCAGTTACATCATTTAAAACGGAACAAACACACAATACTTTAATATCATCAATATACTCATAGCTATCTAAAGGAAGGCCACAGTTTTGACAAAACTGGCTATCTTCAGAATTTTCCTTACCGCAAACACAAAAAATAGGATTATCATTTTCAATATAAAAATTACTGTACTTTTCATCATCAATTTCTTCTTCATGCAGCTTACGACCACACATATCGCAAAATTCACTATCAGGAGAATTTAAAGCACCGCATTCACAAATAATATCTGTGTTAACTTCAATATTATCCATATTAAATTTTGGTCTTTCAATTTTTTTAATACGTTTTAATATACCGCTGCTGGAGCGTCTTACTCCACAATGATAGCAAAACTCATTATTAATTTCATTTAAATAACCACAAACGCAGATATCATATTGAAAATCAGTATTAATATTAATATATGGTGAAAAATCAATTTTAAAATTAAAAAAGCCAATATTATGGATTGAAGGAGAAAAAATATAGCTTTCATCATCCTTTAAAGAAATTGTTTTGATACCGCAGACACTACAAATTTCTTCATTAGGCACTAATCTTTTTCCACAATTGGGACAATAATTCCAAAAATCCATAAACATCAAATTTATATCTTAGATAAAGATTTTACTTCATTTACAATCTCAAATAAAACATCCTCACCTAATCCTTCAATAAATTTTACAGAACCTGCACATTCATGGCCTCCACCATCAACACCTGCAGAAGGAACTTTGACAGTCAGATTTGAAACAATATCATTAACATTAAATCCAAACTCTTCATTTACTGCATCAGTAGCTCTGAATACACCAAAATCAGGACCATGACCTAATGTAACAATAGGCTTGTCTTCACCGAGTTCCTTTATCATCCTATCATGGACAAAACCGCATGTTTTTCCGGGAGCAGGGAATGTAAATTTATGCGCATATTTTTCCACATCTATTAGATTGAAGTAAATTCCATTTTCCAGTTGTGTCTTTTTAATATTAGGCAGTACAGCTTTGAGTTGAGTATCAATTCTCTTTTCATATTCAGCATATAAAGCATCTATCATTTTATAATGCTTATCAAAATTATCAACGGCAAGGATAGTATCCATTATTCCCCTACCATTCATAAATCTTAAGAAGTATGATTCAAAATCAATACATTCAGCCACTTTTGCCAAATGATCTTTTGTAAAGTTTTTCTCATAAGCAAGTTCCAGATATTGATAAACTTCACCACATTCTGCACGGTCACCCAATGCTGCAATAGCAGGCAAATGTTGAATTAATTCTTTAACTTCAGGATTTACAATATGGGCAACTTCTGTCGCCAAGGCTCCTGCAGTCAACTGTGAATCCCCACCAACAAGATATGGATTTACATGAGTATCCACATATTCATCAACGGCAACTGTAGCTCCAACAATTTCACCATCCACCTCATCAACAGTCAATAAATCACCCGGTGAGTGATGGTCTATAACAATAACTTCAATATCATATATTTTGGCTTGCATCAATGCAACAATATCCTCTTCTGTTGAACCATTATCCAATAAGACAATCAATGGTAATTTCTGACCATGCCTTTCCTGATCTTCCAAAGCAAAGGATAAATCTTTTACAACATCTTCAAGTTCATAAAACGGAGCTTTTGATGGAGAACGTTTGAAATAATAATATTGAGCATCATTACTAGGATTTATTTCTTCAATTAACGGTACAACAGCTTTTTCCATAGCTACTCCAGCACATATTCCATCGGCATCATTATGGTGTCTAAGCAAAACGGTCCTTCCATCCAGAATTGCTCTTCTGATTTTATGAGCAGCCTCCCTCATCTTAGGTTTAAGCTTGTTTAAAATATCACTTTTGACCAAGAATTCGACATCTTCAGGTTTAGCTTTTTCATTTAATGCATCATCAATTAATTTTAAAATATCATCTTTTTTAGTTCCTTCAAGTTTTACCATTGAAGATGACTCAATCTGTGTTTTTCCACCATGCTGATTAACTTCACCTAAAACTTCAACAGCATCCCCTTCTGAAACTTCAGGATAAGACCTAACTCCTGCTTCATCAAAAGCAGCCACTTCGGTTACGCCAGTTTCATCGGTTATGATGAAAATTGTAGGGCCGGATGTTTGCTGAACCTGTAAAACTTCACCATCAATACGAACCATTCTACCCATTTTGTTTTCTAAATCTTCAACAACAGTACGTGGGATGGATTTTGTTAATTTAATAATACGATGATTTCTAACATAAGCTGGAGCAAAGTCTATTTTACCTTCTCTTGATTTGATGGAAGTAATGAATACAATTACCTCTTCACCAACATTATAACCTGAGACTTCTCCTCTCATCAATCCCCAGACATTATTATTTAATGTAACAAATGCACCATATTTTTCAATTCTAGTAATCTTACCTTTATATAATTTATCACGATCCATATCTCTCATTTGAACTAATGGATCCAAAATATAAACATCTTTAACTTCTTTTTCACGAGCAATACGTTTTTCTTCAGCTTCTTTTCTTTTCATTTTATCTTCCTTACGTTTAGCTCCACATTCGGCACATATATCATATTTTTCATCTAAAGGTTTTCCACAATCTCTACAAACATTAATCTGGCCAGTTCCATTACAATAGCTACATTCTTCATAAACTTCAACTTGGCCTTTTCCGTTACAAACTTCACATGGAATATCCTGTTCTGCACCTAAATCAAATTTTGCTCTAGCATTATTATTTACTCCTTTGAAATGATTTCCAACATCAAAAGAGTCTTCTTCATAACCAGTTCCCCCACAACTAGAACATTCTTTATAATCTACAACAATAGATCCAGAACCGTTACACTTTGGACAATTCTTTTTCATAAAAAAAACCTCATTTAAAATAATTAGGGTTATCTTTAACTAATTTATTTCTTGCATTTTGGAATTCTAATGCTTTATTCATATAATTATTAGCTTGAGAAGAATACTCATTACCAGTACTATTTTTATGGTCCTTATAATAATCAATAGATATTATCAAATTATGAGTAGCATTGGATTTAAGTTCAAGCTCTTTTAATACTGTATTAATATAATTTTTATGAACATCATTAATATCCGGAGTAAAATTATCTTTAATACTTGACAATAGTTTAATACTCTGATTATAATTATTTCCGGCTGAAATAGCCCTATTTTTTGCTTCACTATAATTTTTATTATTTAATAAATCGACAGCAGTATTATAGTCTGAATCACCACCAGTAATGCTTGAACCAACATCAGGCATTAAACTGTTCATATTACTTTCAGAACCATGTAAATAAATTACTGCACCTGCAAAAACGATTAAAATAACAATAAAAATTATCACTTTACTATAATTAGACACAATATAATATATAAAAAAAGATACTATTAAAACTTTGTTATGAAAAAAATAGAAAAATTTTAAGAAAAAAATTCTTAAAATCTATTCACTGGACCAGAGCCCGTGTAAATTACAGAATGCTAAAGCTTTAATATCGTCTGTAGAGTTTACTGTGAAAGTTGCTTCTGCAACATCACCTGGTTTAAAGCATTTTGCATATTGTTCAGGACCAGCTTCAACAATTAAAAATTGAATATAGTGGTCATCATCCATTGGATGAGCAGCTTCACCGACTTTTACGGTTACTTTATCTCCATCAATTTCAACAACCGGTTTGTGTTTAGGGGATTTTTCACCTTCAGTTTGTTGAGGGTATTCAAACATGTGAGTGTCACATGAATCGCCGTCATCTTCAACAAAAACTTGAATAACACTTCCGCAATCATCGCATTTTAATATTTTTGCCATAATATACATCTCCTTAAATTTTAAAGTTACTTTATTTTTTAAGATATATATTACTATTGATTGCTTTCACGATAATTTTCAATGGCAGCTTGAAGACCATCGGCAGCAAGATTTGAACAATGCATTTTAATAGGAGGGAGTCCATCAAGTTCTTCTGCTACATCATTTCTTGAAATAGCTAATGCTTCATCCAAAGTTTTACCAACAGCCAATTCGGTAATCATACTGCTTGTTGCAATTGCTGCTCCGCAACCAAAAGTTTGGAAACTAATGTCTTCAATTACGTCATCATCATTAACTTTAATGTAAATTGTCATTAAATCTCCACAGGTTGGGTTTCCTACAGTTCCAACACCATTTGCATCTTCCATTAATCTACAATTCCTAGGGTTTGCAAAGTGATCCATTACTTTTTCTGAATAATCCATGTTTAACACCTCTTACAAGTATCACTGTGTTTTTTACACATTATATTATCATAATCTAACTCTTGATTCCATAATGGAGACATCTGTCTTAATCTTTTAACTGATTCAGCAACCATATCCACAAATTCATCGACATCAAAAACATCACTTTCAGGAGATAGGGAAATCCTTAAGGATCCATGAACATCAACAGGATCCAATCCTAATGCAGTCAATACTGGAGATGCTTCCAATTTATTTGATGAACATGCAGAACCTGTTGAAGCCTGATAACCTTTAGCATCAAGTAAAAGAATTAATGATTCTCCTTCAATAGCTTTAAATCTGAAGTTAACAAGATTCGGTAATCTATTTTCTACATCACCATTTAAGTAAGCTTCAGGGATTGTAGTTAAAACTTTTTCAATTAATTCATCCCTAATTGCAGATAATTTTTCATAGTGTTCATCCAATTGAGCTACTGCAAGTTCACATGCTTTTCCAAATCCAACGATACCAGGAACATTTTCGGTTCCTGCTCTAATACCTCTTTCCTGTCCACCACCATGTATAAGTGGGACAACACGAGTTCCTTTTTTAATATATAAAGCTCCAACACCTTTTGGACCATTAATTTTATGGGAGGATAAAGAAAGTAAATCAACATTTAATTTCTCAACATCCACTTCGATTTTACCGAAACTTTGAACTGCATCAGTATGGAATTTAATGCCCTTTTCACGAGCAATTTTACCAATCTCTTCAATTGGCTGTAGTGTTCCAATTTCATTATTTGCATGCATTACAGTAATTAAAATGGTTTCATCAGTAATAGCCTCTTTTAAATCTTCAATTTTTATTATACCGTTTTCATAAACTGGCAAATAAGTAACTTTAAAATCAAGTGATTCTAAAAAGTGAAGAGTTTCTTTAATAGCAGGATGTTCAATATCTGTTGTAATGATATGTTTTCCTTTTTTGGCTAATTTAAAGGCAATACCCTTAACAGCTAAATTATCAGATTCTGATCCCCCACCAGTAAAGATAATTTCTTCAGGTTTTGCATTAATTGCATCAGCTACTCTTTGACGAGCTAATTCTAACGCTTTTTTTGATTCACGACCAATTCCATAAAGAGTGGAAGGGTTTCCAAACTCTTCTGTGAAATATGGTTTCATTTCTTCAAAGACAGCTTCACTGACTTGTGTAGTTGCTGAGTTATCTAAATACATTCTTAATCCCCAAATGTTTTTTTATACGTTAAAACCTTATTTTATATAAATTTTATGTGAATAAAAGGTAACCTAGTCAAGCTTATCTAAAGCCTGACTTAAATCATCAATTAAATCATTAACATCTTCAAGACCAATAGACAATCTGATGAAATCAGGAGTTACACCAGTTGATGCTTGCTCTTCTGGAGTTAATTGTTGATGAGTGGTACTTGCTGGATGAATAGCTAAACTTTTAGCGTCCCCAATATTTGCAAGAATTGAGAATAATTCTAAATGTTCTATAACTTTTCTACCAGCTTCTTCTCCACCTTCTACACCAAATCCTAAAATACCTGCAAAGTTATCTTTCAAGTATTTCTTATTAATTTCATATGTTGGATGTGATTCTAATCCAGGATAATTTACCCATTTAACTTTTGGATGAGCTTCTAAGAATTTTGCTACTTTTAAAGCATTTTCTGAATGTCTTTTTACACGTACATCCAAACTTTCAAGACCTTGTAAGAAAATAAAGCTGTGTACAGGTGCTTGGGTAGCTCCAATATCTCTTAACAATCTTGCTCTAATTCTTACTGTAAATGCAAGGTTTCCAAGTTCAGGCACATCGCCAAATGAATCCCAGAATACTAATCCATGATAACTTGGATCTGGTTCAGTAAAGTTAGGGAATTTACCGTTTCCCCAGTTGAATTTACCTGAGTCAACAATATATCCTCCAACGGCAGTACCGTGTCCGCCAACATATTTTGTTGCAGATGCTGCAATTACATCAGCACCATGTTCCAAAGGTCTTACTAAACCCACACCAACAGTGTTGTCGACAATCAATGGAATGTCATGACTGTGAGCAATTTCTGCCAATGCTTCAAAATCAGGAACATCCAATTTTGGATTA
Organism: Methanobrevibacter sp.; assembly: GCF_045646045.1. Lineage (GTDB taxonomy): Archaea > Methanobacteriota > Methanobacteria > Methanobacteriales > Methanobacteriaceae > Methanocatella. The sequence continues at coordinate 12,158 of NZ_JAZRJY010000162.1, forward strand.
CCTATTGATTCGCAGTAAATAGCTTTGGTTTTTTCATCAATTGCATCTTCAAAAGCTTGCAAATCTTGAGAATCAACAAATTTGACTTCTCTTGCTAAATCTTTTAAAGTGTAGTCAAACAATTGGTAAGTTCCACCATATAAATTATCAGCTGAAACAATGTTGTCTCCAGGTTGGGTAACATTCAATATTGCGTATGTAATTGCTGCGAGACCACTGGATGTTGAAAGACCTGAATTACCGCCTTCAATAGCAGCAATTCTTGCTTCAAATACATCACTAGTTGGATTTGTAAGTCTTGAATATATTTGACCAAATTCTTGAAGGGCGAAACGTCTTGCAGCTTCATCTGAATCTTTAAATACATACGAAGTTGTCTGATAAATTGGGACAGCCTGTGCACCAGTAACCGGATCTGGTTGCTGGCCAGCTCTTACACCCAAAGTTGCTAAACCATAATCTTTTTTACTCATTTAATAATCACCTTAATCAATTTTTCTAAAAAATATGTCATATGTTATAATGACAATATAACAATAGTTATTTTTTATATATAAATGTTTTGGTTAACCAAAATTTTTGGTTAGGAATAAAAATAAACAGTGTTATACTAATATAACATCTGTTATTATAGTATATAAGCATTGTTATATTTTCAAAAATTTTAAGTAAAAATAAAACAAAATTAATTCATAGGAGAGTATTTATATGAAAACTGTTGCTTTAATAGGAAGTCCTCGTAAAAAAGGAAACTGTGACATACTAGTGAACAAACTAGTTGAGAAAATTGATGGTGAAACAGAAGTAATATATCTAAATGATATGAACTTAGGATATTGTAATGCATGTCTAGGCTGTCAAAAAGGAGACTGCGTAAAAGACGATGATACAAGAGACATTATAGCAAAAATAGAAGATGCAGATTTACTGATCTTTTCAAGTCCAATATACTACGGCCAAATTACTGCACAAGCCAAAACAGTTATTGACAGATTCTATATGATTTCACAAAACCCTGAAAGATCTCTTGAGGGTACCAAAGTTATTTCAGTATTTACCCAGGCAAATCCTGGAGACGCATTTGATCCATACATCAATTCAATGAACACAATGCCATTTGGATATATGGGAATGGAAGTAATTGAAACAATAATTGCAAGAGGTGCTGGTGGAAAAGGCGAAGGTCTTGAAGATGCACTTAAAAAAATAGAAGAATTGGAGATTTAATCTCCTTTTCTAATCATTTATTTCATAACCTAAATTATTTAACTCATCACGTATTTTATCAGATAATTCATACTGTTTTGCTGCTCTTAAATCAGCCCTTACATCACAAATTAAATTAAATAAATCATCTGAACCTGCTGAAGTTTCTTCCAAATAGAAGTCTACACCCAATATTTTAGAAACATCATCTAAAAATGCTTTAATAGCTATTTTATCATTTTCAGCCAATTCTTCATTTTTAGTTGCAGTAATTAATTTGAATATTGCAGCAATAGCTTTAGGAGTATTGAAATCATCATCCATACTATTAAAGAATTCATCATGAGCTTCGGTTAATGCTTCCAAATCGGATTCTACATCATCTGCTTCAACATCCAATGCAGAATAGAATTTTTTAATCTTTTCCAAACTTTTTTCAGATTGATGAAGAGAATCTTTTGAAAAATCAATAGGACTTCTGTAGTGAGTTGATAAAACAAAGAATCTGAATGTATCTGCATCCCAGTCTTCAAGCAATTCACGGATAGTAATGAAATTATGCAGGGATTTAGACATTTTTTCTCCATTTACATTTAAAAATCCTGTATGTAACCAGTATCTTACCATTGGAGATTTGCCACTGACTGCTTCCATTTGAGTAATCTCAGCTTCGTGATGAGGGAAAATCAAGTCTAGTCCTCCACCATGAACATCATACTGTTCACCAAAGTAGTATTCAGTTATTGCAGTATCTTCTATATGCCATCCTGGCCTTCCATCACCCCATGGAGAAGAAAATACAGGTTCATCATCATTATCTCTTTTTTTCCATAATGCAAAGTCCTGTTCATTTCTTTTTGTAGTTTCAGCCAATTCCCTATGGGATTCTAATTCTTCAATTTTACGATTTGATAATTTTCCAAATTCTTCAAATTTTTCAATTTCAAAGTAAACTCCGTCATCAGTTTCATAAGCAAATCCTTTATCGATTAATCTTTGAATTTGGTCTATTATTTCATCAAGATGATCAGTTGCTCTTGCGAATAAATTAACGCCTGTGACATTTAATTTAGTCATGTCTTCAATGTATCTTTTTTCAAACTTCCTAGCTATATCATGTGCAGGAATTCCTGATTCTTTTGACCTGTTAATTATTTTATCATCAATATCAGTGATATTTTGAATATAAAAAACAGCATATCCAGAATATTCCAAATATCTTTTTATTGTATCAAAAGAAATGTAAGTTCTTCCATGACCAATATGAGCATCATCATAAACGGTAGGTCCACAAACAAATAAATTTACACGATTTTTGTTTATGGTTTCAAAATTTTCTTTACTACGAGTTAATGTAGAGTAAATATTCATAAAAAATTCCTCAAAAAAATAGTTATATAAAGGCAAGTAAGGGATTTGAACCCCTGTTTCATGGTCTGCAGCCACGCACCTAAGCCACTCGGTTAACTTGCCAATAAAAATTAAAGTATAATAAGATATTATACTTTAATAGTATATAAACATTACTAAAAATTCCAATATTTTACTATTCTGCCTCTGATCCAATACAAGATTGACAATCTTCATTAAGATCGTCTGTATTTATACCGAGTTGTTCCAATACATCAGCAGTTTCCACACATTTACATATTTGACATGTTCTTGGAATCAAATCTGCTTTTTTAGATTCACCTGTAGACAATTCAAAGGCAAAATCTTTTACCATAGTTCTAACATTTTCATTTAATTTTATCCCGCTTCCTCTTTTATCAGTAATATACTGAGAAACAGCAGGCTGAGTTATATCCATAAGTTCAGAAACATTTTTTTGTTTCATCCCCAGATTTAACAATTCTTTAGCTAATTCTGATCTAATAGCCGGTATTACATACCATACAACAATTTCACAAGGCGGTTTCATGATTTATCACCATCTTTACTTAATAAGTCTCCATAAGTTTTTTCATCATCAATCTGATCAGTTAAACATAAATCATGTTTTTCAAGTAAAATTTTTATTAATTCTTCATTTTGTTTAATTTGACTTTCTAATGACTTAATTGCTCCAGCAACAGGGTCAGGCAATTTATTGTGTTCCAAATCTACAACATGGCGCTTATTTTTACATCTGACAATTCTTCCAGGAATACCAACACAAGTTGATTCAGGAGGAACATCCTTTAAAACAACAGCCCCAGTACCTATTTTAGAATATTCACCAATAGTAATATTACCCATGACCTTAGCACCGGCACCGATAATTACACCCTTTTCAATTGTAGGATGTCTTTTGGTTTTTTGGGTTGTTGTACCACCAAGAACAACACCCTGATAGATTAACACATCATCACCGACAATTGTTGTTTCACCGACAACAACTCCCATTCCATGATCAATGAAAACCCTTCTACCAATTTGAGCACCGGGATGTATTTCAATACCAGTCAAAAATCTTGCCAAAGTAGAATTCATTCTAGCAAGCAGTTTTAAAGAATGATTCCAGAGAAAATGACTAATCCTATGCATGAACAATGCCCACACACCAGGATAGCATAAAAAAATCTCTATAGTTCTCCTTGCAGCAGGATCTTTCTCCTTGATTGCGTTAATTTCATCTTTAAATCTCTCTAACATCTATAAACTCCACGATATAATAAAAATTTATATATATTATGTTATATTATAATAGGTGTTATATAAATGTTAATTTTAAACACGAATTATGTACTTACTCAAATAACCAATCAACTGAAAGATATCTTTCACCATTATCAGGTAAAATAGCAATGATTCTTTTTCCCTTATTTTCTTCTCTTTTAGCTAATTCCAATGCAGCAAAAGTAGCAGCACCAGAGGAAATACCTGCAAAAATACCTTCTTCTTTAGCTAATGCAAGTAAAGTGTTTCCTGCATCTTCATTTGCAACAGGAAAAATTTCATCGATAACTTCAGCATCATAAATAGAAGGAACAAAACCTGCACCAATACCTTGGATTTTATGAGGTCCTTTTTCTCCTTTTCCTAATGTTTGAGAGTCTTTAGGTTCAACAGCAACAATTTTAACACCAGGAACTTCTTGTTTTAAAACTTTACCAATTCCAGTTGCTGTTCCTCCAGTTCCAACACCAGAAACAACAATGTCAACATTTCCTTCAGTGTCTCTTAATATTTCCTGAGCAGTTGTTTTAGCATGAATTTCCACATTAGCAGGATTGTCAAATTGACCTAAAATTATAGCGTTTGGATTTTCATTTTCAATTTCATTAGCTTTTGCAATAGCTCCACCCATTCCTTCAGAACCTGGAGTCAATACAATTTCAGCACCAAAAATAGCTAATAATTTTCTTCTTTCAATAGACATTGTTTCAGGCATTGTTAAAATTAATTTATAACCTTTAGCAGCAGCTGCAAAACCAAGTCCAATACCAGTATTTCCACTGGTTGGTTCAACAATTACTGAATCTTTATTTAATAAACCTTTTTCTTCTGCATCTTCAATCATTGCAACAGCAACACGATCTTTAACACTACCTGTTGGATTGAAAGCTTCCATTTTAACATCTACTTCAGCGTCTAAATCTTTAGTAAGATTATTTAATTTTATGATAGGAGTATTACCAATAGCATCAACAACACTATCTAAAACTCCTCTTTTTAATTCAGGTACATTTACCATAGTTTTATCTCCTAATTTTTTATGGTTATTTAAAAATTATAACAATAGTTATTTTAATTATAACCATAGTTATATAACAAAGTTTTTATATATAAATATTTCTAAAAAAATTAACTTCCATCATAATCACAAAGATAATTGACGGGACACATTTCACATTGAGGTGAAGTTGGTTTGCAAATATTCTGTCCGAACTGAACCATCAAATCATTTAATTTAATCCATAATTCTTTTGGAGCGATTTTAGACAATTCAATTTCAGTTTCATCAGGATTTTTAGTATTAACCAAACCCATCCTGTTTGAAATCCTGTGAACATGTGTATCAACGGGAATAGCTGGAAGCTCAAAAGCAAAAACAAGAACACAATTAGCAGTTTTACGCCCAACACCAGGAAGTTTTACAAGTTCTTCCAAAGTATCCGGTACTTCGCCACCATACTGATCAATCAAAATCTGAGAAACTTCCTGAATACGGCCTGCTTTAACACGATAAAAACCAGCTGGCTTAATTAATTCCTGAACATCTTCAGTCGGAGCCTCTACAATTTCATAAATATCCTTATATTTTGAAAATAAATTGTTAGTAGCCTGATCAGTATTTTCATCACGAGTCCTTTGAGATAAAATGGTTCTAACAAGAACCTTGTAAGGATCATGGTCTAAAAAAACTCTAATTTCAAAAACATTATTCAATTCTTCAACAATTTTAATAACTCTATCAGTTTTACTCATTTACACCAACTCTAATTCAAAACCAATTTCTGCCATGGATTCAATGAAATTAGGAAAAGACACATCAAAAACTTCCCCATTTATAATCTCAATATCATGTTTTAGACCAATTAATGAAAATGCCATAGCCAACCTATGGTCACCGCATGAATCAACAGTTCCTGAAGAAACACCGCCTGTAATGCTCATTCCATCTTCAAACTCTTCCAACTTACAGTTGAGTTTTTCAAGCTGTCTGCAGGTAGTATCAATCCTGTCTGTTTCCTTAACTCTTGCATGTTTAACACCAGTAATATTAGTAGTTCCCTCAGCCATTGCGGCAAGAACTGCAACAGTAATCAGCAAGTCCGGTGCATTGGATAAATCAACATCAATTCCTTTAAGTTTTCCATCAGATGAAATCTCAACATAATCTTCATGAACTGTGATATCAGCACCCATTCTTTTTAAAATATCCAATATTAATTTATCTCCCTGTTTAGAATTCTTAAATAAATTTAAAATCTTTGCATGACCTCCGTTAATAGCAATGCATGCAAGCAAATAAGAAGCGGAAGAATAATCACCTTCAACAGTATAATCACAAGCATTATACTGCTGTTTTTTTACTTTGAACTCATCGATGCGACATGTCTTATGTTCTTTTGTACAATCATCATGCTTAACATAAAACCCTTTCAAAACACGTACACCGAATTTTTTCATGATATCCAAAGTCATGTCAACATAAGGGCGGGATTTAAACTCAGGAAGGACAAATAAAGTAACACCATTATCAGACAATGGAGAAGAAATCAGAATTGATGAAATATATTGTGAACTAACACTGCCTGAAATATTAGTTTCGCCACCATCATAACCCGGTTTAATTAAAATTGGCGCCTTGCCATTATCGTTGATTGATTTAGCTTCAATTCCTAAATTTCTAATAGCACCAATTAATAAATCCATTGGACGAGTTTGCAGAGAATCATCTCCAGTTAAAATAACATCATTATCAGATAAACTGGAAACGCTAGTCATCAAACGTAGAGTGGTGCCTGAATTAGCCAAATCAATTGGTTCATCACTTGAATTATGCAATTTTCCACCAGCACCTATAACTTCCAAATAATCATCCGTTTTAGTAATTTTAGCTCCTAAAGTTTTACATACTCTAATGGAAGCCAAAGTATCTTCAGAAAATAGCATATCATATAATCTGGAAGTACCCTCTGCAAGTGATGCTAAAATAACAGCTCTGTGAGAATAACTTTTAGAAGGAGGAGCTTTTACGACCCCACCAATGTTAGAAATATTTTTTACCTTAAGTTTCATTTTATCTATTTAAAAGTATGGATAAAATAAATAATAAATTTTACCTATGCGCTTTCTAAAACCCTTTAAATACTTTTTGTTATAAATGAAGACAATATTTATCAGTGAAAACAATATTTATCAATGAGCTCAACAAGCTTTATATAGATAGATAACCATAAAAACAAATTGACATCTTAATTGATGTCCAATCATATACCGAAATTCAACATTTAAGTCTAATGGTTTAACCATTAGGAGAATAGGGTGAGATTTAAAATAATTAAAATAGGCTCATGTGAATCATAATATGGTGAGAGGTTCAAACATGCTTTCACTAACGCATCACCACATACAGAAATGTATGTTCAATCTCACCCTACAACTCTTTTTATAGAATTGTTTGACTAAATAGTTGGTATCATTGGCAAATTACTATTATAGCATCTATTATAGTAATTCTAACTTAAATGAGATAAAAAAATATCTGATGCAAATAAACCAAATAATTTAAAAAAAAAAGTAATTTAAAGAAGTAATATTCTCCTATTACTTCTAAAATCATATTTAAGCTTTTAGATTGCAAGATATCAATCTTTTTACCCAATGATTCAATAATGTCTTTTAATTTAATAGATTTAGAAACATTTAAATAGTAATTTATATATACACTAAATGAAAGATTGGAAGGTAAAATCCTCTTTGAGGTTTAGCCTACATGTCCTTGTCGCCGCAGGTGACGACTTTCCATAATGTATTATGGTCAATTAGGTGGCAGTAGGTTCTTCATTCTTCATATACTCTTTTTAAAGTTTTATTTTGAATTAAATTAATGAATTCAGTGTTATTTTTTCTACACATTGAAAAATTGACCAAGATATTAAATCAGCCATTTGTAAACCCTTATAATTCATTGAATTAGCATGTTTGATATGAATTGGATAGTTTTTAGAGTTATTTAGATTAGATATAAAAGTGTTATTAAAATTAATCATTTCTTCTTCTTTATTTTTACATTTATCAATAACAATTAAAGTAGAATTATTTATTTCAATTTCATCAGCCAAATAAGAAGCTAATGTGTCATATAATAGATTATAATCAGGAGCATTTATTTTGCAAATATTTTTCTTATCAAAGATGATACCTACAACTTTACAATTAGTAGTGTTAAGTTTCATCAATGTCTTTTTTATGACATAATTATTTGTTGTATATCCTTTTATCTCAGGAACATTACCTAACTGTTTTTTATATTTATTTCTAGTTGATTTGATTATTTTATCTAATTTTTTAGGATCATCAATAATGATAGCACCAAAAACAAAATGATTTGTTTGTTTTCCTAATTCTCCAGATTCATCAATGAAAATATAATCCATAGTATCTGTTTTTTATCCAATACCTTAAAAATATGATTGAAATGAGAAATAAAAATTGTTACAACATATAAAAAGTGTTTCCACTGAAATATACGATTTACATTAGTTATTCTAAAAACACCCAATTTAAAGAATGAAAAATACGAAATATTTAATACAAAAAAAGTAATTTAAAGAAGTAATATTATCTTATTACTTCTAAAATCATATCTAAATTTTCAGATTGCAAGATATCAACCTTTTTACCAGATGCACCTACAATCTCTTTTTTAATATTTAACATGTCTTCACCGACTATCAAATCATCAATAGCCAATTCATGATTTTCACTTAAAACAGAATCAATTTCATCCAATGGAGTTGATTTTAAATAACCGATGATTTTACCTGCATCACCTTTGAATTTAGGTCCGATTTGAGACATGTCCGGTTCAACTTCAATGATTTTTTCATGAACTTCAGGTTTTCCGGATTTAATAGCTAAATCTTTTATTTTTAAAGTACCTTCAATATCATCTGCAAACTCTTCAAAGATGTTAATTAAGTCACTGTCAGTAGTATAGACATTAACTTCAGCAAGTTCTGCATTTAAAGGTATTTTTGAAGCGGATTTGAATCTTCTGACTTCATCAATTAAATCAACAGTATTATCTCCTTTTGTTTCAAACTCTTCACTGATTAACTCTTCAGTTACTTCAGGCCATAAAGTGGTGTGAATTGACTCATCGCCAAAGTACTGGTAAACCTCTTCAACAAAGAACGGTACGATTGGAGCAAGCAATTTAAGTGAAGTTTCAACAACTGTTCTTAAAGTGTATTTTGCAGCTTTTCTTGATTCATCACTTACATCACTGTACAATCTGTATTTTACAGCTTCGATATATTCGTCACAGAAATCATGCCAGAAGAATCTTTCAATGGATGTTATCGTTTCAGCAAAGTTATATTGAGCAAATGCATTATCCACTTTAACATTCAAACTGTTTAATTTAGATAAAATCCATAAATCCAGTGGTCCTAAATTATCTTTAACATCATCGTATGATATTTCCTCATCAAAAATCTGCATGCTGATGAATCTGAATGCATTCCAGAATTTTCTGAGGAATCTGTATCCGTGCTTGATTTCTTTCCAGTCAAACTGCACATCAGATCCAGGTACGCTGTTGGCTGCCCAGGTTCTCAATGCATCAGCACCATACTGTTCAATGACTTCTTCAGGTCCGACAACAAATTCAGGTCTTGATTTACTCATTTTATTTCCATCTTCACCAAATACCATACCGTTGATTACAATATCGTCAAACGGTTTTTGGCCAGTTAATGCCAAACATCTTAGGGTTGTATAAAATGCCCATGTACGGATGATATCGTGTCCTTGCGGACGGATGTTTGATGGGAAATGATTGATGTAATCTTCATCAGGCCATCCTACAATGGATAGCGGTGAAATTGATGAATCCATCCATGTATCAAGCACATCTTCTTCAGGAATAAACTCTTCACAGCCACATTCACAAGCATGTTTAGGTTTATCCTGAGTTGGATCAATTGGTAAGTCTTCAACATCAGGCAATATTACTTTTCCACAGTCTTTACAGTACCAGACAGGAATTGGAGTTGCAAATATTCTTTGTCTTGAAATACACCAGTCCCATTCCATTGAATCTGCCCAGTTAATCATACGGGATTTCATATGTTCAGGTACCCAGTTCATTTCATCTGCTGCAACTTTGGTTTTTTCAATTAAATCCCTTACAGCTACAAACCATTGCTTTTTAACAAGAATCTCAATAGGAGTTTTACATCTCCAGCACTGACCGACATTTTGGTCTACCTGTTCCTGTTTCAATAAGTAACCTTCACTGTCCAAATCTTCAATAGTCTGTTTTTTACAGCTTTGTAAATCCATTCCTTCATATCTGCCGGCAGCTTTGGTTAATGTACCGGTTTCATCAATTGCATTAATGATTTCCAAATCATATTTTTGAACCCAGCTTACGTCAGTTTTATCCCCGAAGGTACAAATCATTACTGCACCTGTACCGAATTCAGGATCTACCTCTTCATCTGCAATGATTTTTACTTTTTGATGTGATAGAGGCACTTCAACATATTTGCCTAATAAATGAGCATATCTTTCATCTTCAGGGTGAATTACAACAGCCACACAAGCAGACATTAGTTCAGGACGGGTTGTTGCAATTAAGATGCCCTCTTCTTTAGGATCAGCCTGTTTACCTGAAGCCTGTGAAGATACAATATCCTCATAAGAATCATCTACTGCAGGAGGGAAGTTAACATAGTTTAAAAATGTAGTGTTATCACTATATTCTACTTCTGCAAATGCAATAGCTGTTTCACAACGAGGACACCAGTTTACCGGATGAATTCCCTGATAAATCAATCCTTCATCATACATTTTTAAAAATGAGTACTGGGTCTTTTTCATGTATTCCGGAGTCATTGTTACAAACTCACGAGTCCAGTCCTGTGAATAACCCATTGCCTGCATTTGTGCTTTCATTTTAGCAATATTATCTGTAGTTAAATCAACACAATACTCTCTGAATTTAGCACGGGAAACATCATTTTTCTTGATTCCATGAGTTTCCTCTACTTTTACTTCAGTCGGAAGACCATGGCAATCCCATCCCTGGGTGAATAATACATCATGGCCTTTTTGTCTTCTGTATCTTGCATTCATATCAATATAAACCCAATTTAAAACATGGCCCAAATGAATTGAACCTGTTGGGTATGGTGGGGGAGTATCAATTACATATCTAGGACGAGATCCATCCCCAATGTATTTGTAGATGTCTTCATCTTCCCATTTTTGCTCCCATTCTTTTTCTTTTTTAAAATCATAGTCTTTAGGAATTTCTTCATTTGACATATATTTTCTCCTAAAAATAATTAAGTAAAAATAATATTATTAAATATATTTTTTATTATTAATAAAAATATTTAATTTCATATAATGTTTCTAAATACAACTAATAACAATAACAATAACTTAATTTTTAAATTTTTTCAAGACTAAAATGCCTAATGCCATTAACTGAAGAATAAATTGATGATAAAACTGTGATTGCTACAGTCCTATTGATGATAGTTCAAGCATTCCAAAAGAAGTGGGCAAAGTGTCAATGAATACACTTGCATCCCCACATTCTCATCAGTATATTCCACATGATTTTTGGAATTAAGTGAAACATCAACTCTTTGTTTTGAAATTAAATTCCATTAAGAGGAATTTTTTAAGTCTGATATCCGCTGTAATAATCTATTAATATCTGAATCTGTGATTTTACCATCATATACACGAAATGTTTCTGAAACAGATATGCCATACCAATTTGCAGAAACCTCAAATGACCCCACATCTTCTGGAATTAAATCTATAGAAACGGAAAATTCATTAGACATTTTATTAATTATTTTAGCATTAGATACATTGAAAACAACCGCATCATTTAAAATTGGACCGGTGCATGGGGTTCCATCAGATTTATTGAACATTAGTGTTACAGTAACAGTTTGACCCATAATAGCAGAACCATCAGTTACTAAAACCATTGTTAGAGGATCACTATCAACATGATGTTCATTTGGAACAAATAAAGGCATCCATTCAATCAACTGCCCGTTTTTCTTAGTAGGGTTTTTTCCGCCCCAATAATTATTAATTATTTCCTTATACTGGCCACAGATATATACTGAATCTCCGGTATCTCCAGCATTATTACCTATGAAAATATTATATTTTAAGCTTATCTTAAAGTCATTATCATCGCCATAAATTGCACCGCCTTCATCTCCACAGGTATTGTTTATAAAGACATTACTTGAAAATACGACATTATTTTTATTATCAATGTAAATAGCACCACCATCTTCTTTTTTAGCTTTATTGCCTATGAAAATATTATATTTAACATCTTCTTTAAATGTATTAACCCAAATCGCACCACCATAATCTCTAGCGGTGTTGCCTTCAAAAACAGAAGTGTTTCTTAAAATTAAAGTATCTGCATAAATTGCACCACCTTCATTTTCAGCATAATTATTTCTAAATGTACAATTGTCAACAACTGCATTATCCTGTGCACGGAATGCACCTCCATAACAGGACATTATTTTAGCTCCATCCGCTTTATTATTTTCAAATAAACAATGTGTGACATATACATTGTCATCTCCATAGATAGCACCACCATCAACCAGTGCAATATTGCCTGAAAATACTGTATTTACTGCTTTAATATTACCATCATCACCATAAATCGCACCACCTTTGTTATCTCCTGCTTTATTATTGATAAAGAATGAATTGAAAGCTTGATTACAATTCTGATTAACATTTATAGATACAGAATCAGCATAAATCGCACCGCCATAGTCTTCAGCATAGTTATCTTTGAATGTGGAATTTTCTACATACACATCATCAGCTCGGATTGCACCACCATAACACTGAGATAAAGCACCAGATGCTTTATTGGATTCAAACAAACAATGATTCACAGTTACATCATCTTCTGAATAAATTGCACCACCATCAATATCAGCTTTATTACCTGAAAATACTGCATTAAATGCTTTAACATAACCCTTAGCATAGATTGCTCCACCTTGATTATCCGATGCTTTATTGTTGGTAAAGAAAGAACTGAAAGTTTGAGGATTAGCCTGCTTAAGGTTTATATATACATTATTTGCATAAATCGCTCCACCATAATCTTCAGCATAATTATCCTTAAATGTGGAACTTTCTACAAACACATCACCTTTAGAGCGAATTGCACCACCATAACACTGAGATAAAGCACCAGATGCTTCATTGGATTCAAACAAACAATGATTCACATTCACATCATCATTTGCGTAAATCGCACCACCATCAACATATGCTTTATTGCCCGAAAATACTGTATTTTTGATATACAGACTGCCTTTAGCACGTATTGCTCCGGCAATATCGTCATCAACTTTGTTATTAATAAAGAAAGAACTGAAAGATTGATCAGGATTCTGGTCAAAATTAATATATATGTCTTTACCAACTATTGCTCCACCATAGTCATCAGCATAATTATCGTTAAATGTTGAATTATTGATGTATAATGCTCCAGTACACACTATAGCACCACCAAAAGAATCCTCACCTATCATTCCATCAACTTTATTTGATTCAAATACACAGGTATTTATTATCGCATCTTTCTCGGCGTAAAGTGCTCCGCCACGCGCTTTTGCAAAATTATTTTTAAACGTGGAATTTACAATTTTTACATTCCCTTTAGAATGTACTGCACCACCGTAATCCACACTGGCCTCGTTAGACTCAAATATACAATTAAAAATATTTAATGTATCACAAGCGTATACTGCACCACCATTATCAAAAGCCAGGTTAGACATAAATTTTGAATTTTCAATATTCAATGGGCCCACAGAAAATATTGCTCCACCGTTAGCATCAGAAGCAATTTTAGTATTAACCCTTTTTACATCATTAGATTTAAATGTACAATCTTTGATTGTGAGTGTATTAGATGCACCATTGTATATTGCCCCACCAGAGCACTCGACCCAATTTAAATTATTTTCAAATGTACAATTTTCAATTATATACTTTGCGGTACCGGCAATGTAAATAGCACCACCATAAGTACGGACATAATTTTCCTTGCAATCATGATGTCCATTGATTATTTTAAGATTTTTTAAGGTTATAGTTCCGCTACTTGAGTAAAATGCAATACATCCCTCTTTATCTAAACAATCTATTGTGTGGCCATTACCGTTGATTGTTAAATCTTTATCTAATTTTATTTTGGAATTTTTGCTTCCCTTATAATCCATAGTTAAGTCCAAAACAGATTTCTCCGATGCATTATCTATCAGTGATTGAAGTTGATTAAAAGTACCTGTTGAAGCATTTAACTCCTTTGAATCTTGAAGCTGTGAAGATTGTGCAAAAAAGTCCCCAATACTAGAATCATCAACATCAGACGATTCCATTACAGAATTATTATCAAAATCAGTAGCTGAAACGGCAGTTACTGATAAAACCAATAATAATATTGAAATAATAATCACTTTGAAATTCATTTTTATCAACCCTTTAAAATTATTCCTTTTGATTATTAAAGTAATATATATTATTTTCCGCATGTAATTACTTACATACATGTTTTTTTAAACCCCCCTTTTAGACGAATGATGAAAATATTAAAAAAATAATGAATGTTATTCACATCCCATAAGTTTTCAAAAATAATTTTAAGCTAGAAAAATTTTAATTAATATAGGCATATTTACAATACCAACAGATACTAAAATTGACAGAATTAATGAAAAAAATATGATTTTTT
>NZ_JAZRJY010000163.1:0-6190 GCF_045646045.1 Methanobrevibacter sp.
AAATCCTGTTAGTGGAGTTAACATTACCATGAATATTAATGGTGTTTTCTATAACCGTACAACCAATGAAAATGGTACTGCCAGATTAAACATTAATTTAAACCCTGGGGAGTACATATTAACTGCTATTGATCCTTTGACGGGTCTTCAGATGTCATATATCATTACAGTTTTACCTACTCTAAATGCTACTGATTTGGAAATGAAGTATAAAGACGGTTCAACATTTAATGTTACTGTTCTTGATGGTCAAGGTAATCCATTGAAAGGCGCTACAGTTACATTTAATATCAATGGAGTATTTTACACAAGATACTCAGATTCCAATGGAATTTCCAGATTAAATATTAATTTGATGGCCGGCGAATACATCATTACTTCAGAGTATGATGGAATGAGAATCGCAAATACAATAACTATCAAGGATTAATTAACTTAATCCTTTCATTTTTTTAATTAACATTACTATTAACCATTATAATCAAATATAAATACTTAAATACTGATTTTTGACATAATTTTATATGTGTGATAATTATGAAAATAATGAAAATAATGATTGTCATGCTTATTTTGATTATGTCGTTGGGGGCGGTCTGTGCAGCAGATGATATTTCCGATGAGATTATAAGTGATGGCGGTCAAGATACTTTGGAAATAATGCAATATAATATTTATACGACTGGGGAAAGTTCATTCAGTAATTTGGCTGATGAAATAGAAAATGCAGGTACGACTTTGGATTTAACCAAGGATTATACCTTCAACAATGAAACTGACAACAATACTGGAATTTTAATCAGTAAGGATAATTTTGTCCTTAACGGTAACGGTTTTACAATAGACGGAAATAAACAATCAAGAATATTCAACATTACTGCAAACAATGTAACATTAAGCAATCTGATTTTAACTGGAGGTAATGCTGAAAAAGGTGGAGCAATATATGCTACTGGATCATTTATATTAAACAATGTTACTTTCTCTGATAACTATGCAAAAACAGAAGGTGGGGCTATTGGGCTTTATAGTGATGTAATCATAAATTGTGACAATTCAAGATTTATAGACAATTATGCCGAAGCGGGTTCAGCAATATATATTAAGAAAGGTGAACTAAATCTTTACAATACAGAGATTAGTTCAAAAATTTTCAATAAGTATTCTCAAATTGCTGCTCTTAAAAACTCCACACTTTACATAGAAAACTCAACTTTTGCAAACTCCACTTCTTCATATTCTCCTGCATTATATGTTAGGGGTTCTAAAACTTCAATAATCAATTCCAAATTCAATAATTTGAAAGCGAATATTACTGCAGGTGCTATAGGTGTTAGACTAGGTGGTGAGGTATATATCAAAAATTGTGAATTCATAAACACCACTTCCTCTAAAAATGCCGGTGCTGTTTATGCAGATATTGCTGGTGATGGAAATGGAGGTAATGTGACCATACTCGATTCAATATTTAAAGACACATGTTCTGATTTTGGTGGAGCATTCCTTCAATTAGGTGGAGATTTATTTTTGAATAATACTGAGTTTATAAACGGCCATGCAACTTTCAATGGAGGATCAGTTTACCTTTCATGTGTAAACAGTACAATCAATAACTGTACTTTTGATTCAAACTGTGTTGATGATATTGAAGATTATCCAACTTATGGCGGTGCACTATTATTGGATATCGGTACATATAACATTTCTGAATCCAAATTCTTCAATAACACCGCAAGTGCAGGTGCAGCCATCTATGCATACGATTCAGCATATACCATCAGCAATTCAACATTTGAAAACAATATAAATCCTATTTACTCAGTTTTCGATAAACAATCCAATATAGATGAAACAAATATTTTCATTAATGACAACAACATATCAACCAATAATACATTTTATGCAACAATACTTGTTGGAGAAGGTATGCAATTAACATTACTTAATAACACTATTAATGTCAGTACTCTTCCATCCAGATATGATTCACGTGACTGGGGTTGGGTTTCACCAGTTAGATTTCAAGGTTGGATGGGATCCTGCTGGACATTCGGAATGATGGGGGCATTAGAATCTGCATTATTAAAAGCTACAGGCCTTAGAATTGACCTTTCTGAAAATAACATGCAAGATACTATGTTAAGATATTCAATTTATGGTGATTTAGAGTTGGAGGAAGGTGCATTGAACACTGTTGCAGCAAGTTACTTGTTGAGTTGGCTCGGAGCGTTTACACAAAATCTGGATTCATATGATGAAATGGGGAAAATTTCACCAGTAATCACAACCACTCAAGACATTCATGTTCAAGATGTGATATTTATAGCTAATGATGAAGTACCTAATGGTACAAAACTTAAAGAAGCAATCATGAAATATGGTTCTATAAATGTCAATTATTATGGACAATCTCAATATGATGAAGTAAGCCTGTATTATAATACTGAAACATATGCACAATATGTTGATGTGCCTACACGGCAAAATCATGCTGTTTCAGTTGTAGGATGGGATGACAATTTTCCAAAAGAAAAGTTCTTAACTCCACCTCCGGGTGATGGTGCATGGATTGTGAAAAACAGTTGGGATACCAATTGGGGAGACAATGGATATTTATATGTTTCATATTATGACAAATCATTCGTACAATGTGGTCCCGGCGAATTGAATGGACATGCTACTGCAGTAATTCTTGAAAATACACTCCCGTACAATAAAAACTACCAATACGTTATACCATGGGACGGCAGTTTTTTACATGGTGCAGAAACTGTAAGCTATATGAACGTGTTTGAAGCATTGGAAAATGATTTAATTGCTGCTGTCGGAACATTTTTCGAGAAAAGCGGTGATAACTACACTGTTGAAATCTATGTAAACGATGAATTAAAACTAACTCAAAATGGAGTGAGTCCATATATTGGTTACCATACCATAAAATTAAACGAATACGTCCCAATCAAAGAAGGTGATGTCTTCAAAGCAGTAATAACTACAAAAAATATACCATTCATGAAACTTGAATATATGAGAACACATTATACTAATAATATTTCATTCGTTTCTATCGACGGAGCTCCTTGGAGAGATTCTTATAATGAAGGAGTAATTGCTGTTTTAAAAGTCTATACATTACCTCTATCTATTTATACCCAAGATTTGGTTAAAATATATAAAAATGATTCCAAATTTGAAGTTAATATTGGTGTTGCTAATGAAACTGTAACCTTTGAAATCAATGGTATGAATTATACAAGAATTAGTGATGAAAATGGGACTGCTAAAATAGCCATTAATTTAAATCCTGGCAATTACACAATTAAAACAATATTCAATCGTACAACAGTTGAAAACACAATTACTGTATTGCCTACATTAATTGCTGATAACTTAGTTAAATACTTCAGAAATGATTCACAGTTCTATATTGACTTGATTGATGGTGAAGGAAATCCTGTTAGTGGAGTTAACATTACCATGAATATTAATGGTGTTTTCTATAACCGTACAACCAATGAAAATGGTACTGCCAGATTAAACATTAATTTAAACCCCGGAAAGTACATATTGACAGCTATTGATCCGTTGACTGGTCTTCAGATGTCATATAACATTACAGTATTACCTACTTTGAATGCTACTGATTTGGAGATGAAGTATAAAGACGGTTCTACATTCAATGTTACTGTTCTTGATGGTCAAGGTAATCCATTGAAAGACGCTGCAGTCACATTCAATATCAATGGAGTATTTTACACAAGATACTCAGATTCCTATGGAATTGCTAGGTTAAACATTAATCTGATGGCAGGCGAATACATCATTACTTCAGAGTATGATGGAATGAGAATCGCAAATACAATAACTATCAAGGATTAATTAACTTTATCCTTTCATTTCTTTTTTTTTAATTAGCACTGCTATTAACCATTATAATCAAATATAAATACTTAAATACTGATTTTTGACATAAATTTATATGTGTGATAATTATGAAAATAATGAAAATAATGATTGTCATGCTTATTTTGATTATGTCGGTGGGGGTGGTCTGTGCAGCAGATGACATTTCCGATGAGATTATAAGTGATGACGGTCAAGATACTTTGGAAATTACGCAAAACTATATTTTTACGACTGGTGAAAGTTCATTCAGTAATTTGGCTGATGAAATAGAAAATGCAGGTACGTCTTTGGATTTAACCAAGGAATATACCTTCAACAATGCAACTGACAACAATACTGGGATTTTAATCAGCAAGGATAATTTTGTCCTTAACGGTAACGGTTTTACAATAGATGGAAACAACCAAGCAAGACTATTCGCCATTAGCGGAAATAATATTACATTAAATGATTTGATTCTAATCAACGGTAATTATCCGAATTGTGCTGGAATGCGTGTTGTTGGATCAACACTAACATTAAATAATGTTACTTTCATCAACAATTATGCAGACAATCAAGGAGGAGCGATAGGACTTGATAGTTCAATCCTTATTTGTAATAATACTAGATTTATTGATAGTTATGCTGAAGACGGACCATCCATCCTTGTTATGGAAAGTGAAGTGAAACTTTACAATTCATACATAACATCAAAAAATTTCGTTAAAGGTTCCCAAATTTACCTGACTGACCGCACTGAAGCGTATATAGAAAACACTACTTTTGCCAATATTATTTCATCTTATGCACCAGCATTAAATGTTAAATCTGCTAAAGCTTCAATAATCAATTCCAAATTCATTGATTTAAAAGCAAATATTACTGCAGGTGCAATTAGGACTAAAGCCGGTGGAGAACTATATATTGAAAACTGTGAATTCGAAAACGTTACTTCTTCAAAAAATGGGGGAGCCATTTTTGCAGATGTTACTGGATCTACTGACACTACAGGTAATGTGACCATAATTGGCACCAAATTTAAGGACACCTATTCTGAATTTGGTGGAGCATATGTCCAATTGGGCGGAGATTTCGTTTTAAAGAATTCAGAATTCATAAACTCTCATGCCATGTATGATGGAGGCGCAGTTTACCTTTCATATACAAATACTGAAATCGATAATTGTACCTTTGATTCAAATGGAGTCAGCATTATTGAAGGATACTCTACATATGGCGGTGCAATATACTGTGATATGAGTACATTAAATATGACTGAATCTAAATTTTTCAATAATGTGGCAAGTACAGGCAGTGCAATCTATGCATATGATAATTCATATAGCATCATAAAGTCAACATTTGAAAACAATAAAAATCCTATCTACACTGTTTTCGATAAGGAATCTGTTTTAGAAAAGAATACCTATGACGATGATATCTCAATAAACAACACAGATTATGCAACAATAATGATTGGACAGGGCATTCAATTGATATTGCTCAACAATACCGTCAATACCACCAACATTCCAGATAAATTTGATTTACGTGATTACGGATGGGTTTCATCCGTTAAAAATCAGGCGGGAATGGGTGCCTGCTGGACATTCGGAATGACAGGTACCTTGGAATCTGCATTGCTGAAAGCTGCAAACATCACAACTGACTTTTCAGAAAACAACATGCAGAATACCATGCTGAAATATTCAAGATATGGGGCCACTTTACTGATAGAAGGTGGAGCCAACTGTATTTCCACAGGTTATCTGTTGAGCTGGCTTGGAGCATTCACACAGGATGCGGATACCTATGATGAAGTGGGAAAAATCTCACCTGTAATCACAACCCAGAATGATATACACATTCAGGATGTGATGTTCACAGCTAACGACCAAATACCAACCGGCACATTACTTAAATTAGCAATCATGAAATACGGTTCCATAGATGTGTCCTTTTACGGGCAAGCCACATCTGGGGAGGTAAATCCTTATTATAACCCTGAAACCCATGCACATTATGTAAATGAATCTATAGAAGCAAGTCATGCTGTTTCAATTATAGGATGGGACGATAGTTATGATGCAAGCAACTTCTTAATCACACCTCCTGGAAACGGCGCATGGATTGCCAAAAACAGCTATGGTACTGGATGGGGAGACAATGGATTCTTCTATATTTCATATTACGATAAGACATTACTAACATCAAAAGACGTGACTACTTACGCCACTTCAATAATAATCGAAAATACTGAACCGTACAATAAAAACTACCAGTATGCTCTCTTATGGGGAGG
>NZ_JAZRJY010000164.1:0-34212 GCF_045646045.1 Methanobrevibacter sp.
TGAAGAAACCGAAAATGAAATTAAAAGATTAATAGATAGGACTGAAGTATTTGAATTAACAATTGAACATATGAGTGGTAAAATAACAGTAGAAAAGTAATTTAATGAAATATTTTATCCATAGCCAATCCCAAAACATATCCAATTATTGCAACAGGCAATGTAAAGACTATTCCCAAAATTGGTGCTGTAATAATTGCAGGTCCAATTCCAATGATTGCAGGATAGACAATAAATCCGAATCCTGTAAAAGCACAGAATACAATTAAAGAAATACTTTTAGTTTTAGCAAACCTTAATCTACCGGTATTATTGTCATATTTATAGAGCAGTTTGGTTTGAATAGAATCCAATGAAAGTGGGGAATGGGGTTGTCTTTTTCTTTGAACCTTAATCTTATTAGTCGAATCATCGACATCATCATCGAAAGTTTTTAAATTGACACCGCACTTATGACAAAAGCTCACACCATCTTTATTTTCAAATCCACAGTTATAACATCTCATAATTATTCAATCAAATCTTTATTTCCAGTTTCAATTTTATCTACAACTTTCTGTCCTTCATCAGCCATATCACTAAACATTTGAATGGTTTCTTTCATTTTAGGAAGTGCCTGTTCTTTGTAGTTACTTACTTCTTCAATAGCTGAAAGAGCTTCAACAAATGATCTTTGAAGTATTTCTGGTGAAATCATAGCTTCTGCACTGGATTTTTGAATTTCAGCACCTTGATCGTGAAGCATGTGTGATGTTGATTCAATGATATTTCCTGTAGTTTCATTTAAAATATTGATTTTATCCATTACTATCTTTTGGTCATATAATGCACTTGCAACCATCACACCAGTTCTTAAAGCAGTTACAGTTACATTTTTAGCACGATTAACACCACGAATCAACTCTTTATTGTTTCTTCTAATAACATTCAATGATACAATTCCTTGCTGGTTGATTACAATCATTTGTTGCATATCCATGATTCTTTGTCTTAATGGGAATAAAATTTCTTCTTTAACAAAGGATATCTTATCCGGATCGACTCCATCCATTTCAGCTTTTTGAATTTGCATTTCAATTGAATCATCCATTTGTTTTCCAAGTTCAATATCTGCAAGAAGCTTTTTTGTTATCTCCCTTAAGTTGTCTTCTTCAGCAATAAGGGTTGTATTATCATTCTGCAGTATTTTGCTGCTTTGGTCAAGTGACTCTATGATTTGTGAAATTGCAACTTCAGCTTTTTGATATCTTGTAAAGTATTTCCTTACCGGATTAAAAATATCTCCTAAAACTCCTTTTTTAGTAAAGTCTACTTTACTTGGGTCAAGATCTTTTAATTGAAAGTTTAATTCTGCTAATTTATCACCAATATTTTCTGATTCAGAACTGCCTTTGCTTAAATCAACAAAACGGGTACTTAATAGATGATTTCTTTGTGATGATTTGGTCATTTCTTTTAAACCAAAATCATCTAAAGGTTTTAAAATACTTTCTCTTTCTGTAGGATTATTTAAATCAGCATCAAATATAGCTATTGCATTATTATCAGCCTGAGTTTTAAGATTTGAATTTTCTAATTTTTCCTGTTCTACCTTAATCGTATCATTTACTTCATTTTCTATTTTATCAATATCAAGTGAAAATTCAGCCATTTTTATACCCCATTAAATTAATTATATATACTTATATATGGCATGTTAGTTTTTAAAGTTATTGTATCAATGTTGTTAATATTAATCATATTTTTTTACAGAATCTATTAAATCTTTCATATCATCAAAGAGATTCTCCACATCAGCATTGTTATTCTTATCTGAACTTAAATTAATAATTAATTCATTAGTTAAATCATCAATTTGAGAAATAATATTTTTCATATTTGTAATTTTACTTTCAAGTTCTGCATCGATTCGTGGCGTTTCACGAGTAGTTAATTGAACTATCCTTAAAGCAGAATCAACCTGATCGTTAAAGACTTTAGTACAATTTTTAACAGAATCGACGAATTTATCATAGGTTATTTGAGGAGGAGCAAAAGATTTTTCAATTAAATTTATAACTACCTTTTCTTTTGCATCATATTCCGCCTTAAGATTATTGATTTGATTTTCATATCTTTTAAGTGGAGCTTGCGCTGGAATATCTGGAGTTTCCTCTACTTTAGGTTCACTAACAACAGTTTTATTTGAATTTTGACTTATTAAATAACGAAGTCTTGTTTGTAAACCTTCTTCACTTACAATATTCAGCCGAATTTCCTCTTTAAGCTGATTTTTAATATGTTCTCCAGTTTTTACATCAATACCGTGGGCTTTTAAAATTGCTTTATACTCTTCACTTAAAATAAAGCCCCCGGTTAATTCCTCCAATTTTTTCTCAGCAGGATTTTTTGAAAACATTCCCATTTTACAAACACCAATTTTAATTTATATTTTAATTAATATATGAAATTTGCTCTTTATCAATTAATGTATAATTAATTAAATCATTTGAGTCTAAATCCTCTTCCATTAATTTAACAGCAGTTATTTGACTATTATTATAAGTTCTATAATATAAAATAGCATCCTTTGTGTTATAGCAAGAAGTATAAATTGTATATTCATATAAATTCGGATTAGATATAAATGTACATCCGTTTTGCTGTTCAACAGATGCTAAAATATGGAAAAATTGAGATACACTTTCTTTCTCACTATCTCCAGAATAGGAATTTGCACGTGTAAAAGCTACTTTTGCAAATCTGGATGAAGATGATAAATCCCCCGGAAGGCCAATAGCCCCCATTCCTCTTGAATATTCATCCAAATCAAAAGATTTGGAAAATGAATTTTGAGGATTTTTATTAGACAGACCCATATACTTATTTAATGTTGATAACTGCTTATCAAAAGGAGGATTATTAGTTAAAACTCCAACAGGATTATCATATACTTTTAAACCATCTTCCATAGGTTCAACAACAATAGCTCCACTTTCATCAGATATCATCCAGTGAAGAGGAGATAAAGGCAAATCCTCAGAAAAATTAATGTTTACCAGATTAATGTTTTCAATAACATTTTTAACTTCATCAACACTTGAAAAATTACTTAACAAATAAGGAATAAATTCAAAAGGAGTGATATTAATCATTCCTTCTTTTTCATCAAGATATTTGGCATTACCTTCAAAATTTAAACCTGCTATTGATAATCCTTTTTCATTACAGGCATCGTAATATAAAGGATATCCATCAATGCCTGCAGCCACTCCAATAATTGCAAAATGTGATTCGATACTGTCAATCAGTCTAAAGTCAAATTTGAAATTACGTGGAGTAATGGTTACTCTTTCATTATAAGAAATTTCATAATCAAAGTTACGACCAAAATAATGCTTTTCTGTTATATAATTACTTGCTGTGCACATTATATCAACCCGTTATAATTTAAGAAGTTTTGAAGCATTCTCATATAAAATCATTGATCTTTCCTTTTCACTCAAATCAATTTTATTAAAGTATTTCATTTCACTTACAGAGTCCCACATAGGATAATCGGTTCCCCATAACACCCTGTCTACACCATATGCATAAATTAACTCTTTTGCAGTTTCCGGTGAAAGCGCATATAGACTAGAGCTTAAATCAACATAAAGATTTTTTCTTCCTGCCAATTTACTGGTTGCATCTTCCCACATACTCCAACCTGCAAAATGAGCACCAATAACCGTCATATCAGGAAATTTATCTAAAAATGGAATTAACTGTTCAGGATTAGAATAGTTATATCTGAAATCACCACAATGGATTAAAACAGGTACATCACCAGCATTAATAACTTCTCCCAAATCAAATGCTCTTTTTTCATTTAATGCAAATTGTTGGAAATCCGGATGAAGTTTTACACCTTTAAGTCCTAGTTCTATTAAATAATCAAAATCTCCCTGAATGTCTTCACTATCAGGATGTAGGGTTCCAAAACCAGTAAATAAATCAGGATTCTCCTTTACCTCATAACTTATAAATTCATTGATTGAATTAACCTGTTTAGGTGTAGTTGCAACTGAATGAATCAAATAATGAACAACCCCAACCTTATTTCCATCATCTATTAAACCATCTATCTTCCCATTTAAAGACATATCTAAGTCATAAAAATCCCTGATTCCCATAACCGCTTTTGAAGCAATTTTTTCCGGATAAATATGACAATGAGCATTTATCACTTTTTGCATTAATTTCACCAAATAATAATTATAATTGTCTTAATTAAAATAATTTATTCATATTTTTTTATCTTAAAAATGCAAGAATACCATGTCTTTTAAGTCGTGACTGAATTGCACTATTGGAAGTACTATCTTTTTTAATTAATTTTTTGCATTTATTTTTAATTTTGTGTTAATTGAATGAAGAAGGTAAAATTGAAGGGAAAATAGAAATTATCAAAGAATTGCTAAAATCAATGACCCCAAAGAAATCGCAGAAAAAACAAATATCCCTATAGCTGAAATCAGGAAAATAACAAATTAATAGCTATTTTTTTAAACCAAGAAATGAATCTTATCTTTATCAATATCATCTAAAGTATGGGCTTTAACATCGCCCTCAGGAATTCCTAAAGCAAGAATTCCAACAATACGGAAATAATCATCAATTTTTAAAATGTCTCTGACCAGTTTTTCTGAATCTTCACCCTCGGCTGATTTTCTTAAATGGGTTTGAATCCAGCAGCTTCCAACACCGATATCCGTTGCCTTTAAATGCATGAATGAAAGTGCAATGGATGAATCTTCAATCCAGGTATCCGCAACAGAAGTATTAGCAATAACAACAATAGCTTTATTTGCATCTTTTAAAAAATCAGCACCATGGGCTTTGACTTCAGACAATTCTTTTAAAGTATCTTTGTTTGAAACAACCAAAAAATTGCATGGTTTTCTGTTCATGCTGGTTGGTGCCAAAAGACCTGCCTGCAAAATCTCATTTAACTGATTTTTAGTAACCTCATCATCAGTAAATTTGCGAACACTTCTTCTTTTCAACAAAACATCATCAAATTCCATTCAATCATCCTCAAACTCTTTTTCCAAAAGTATAGTAACTGGACCATCATTCAGCAAGTCAACTTTCATATATGCACCAAATTCTCCGGTTTCGACCTCAATCTCTTCACTGCATTTTTCAACAAAATAATCAAACAGCTTTGTTGCATCATCAGGATTTAATGCTTTGTGAAAAGAGGGTCTGTTCTTTTTAACTTTTCCATATAAAGTAAATTGGGGAACAAGCAATAGTTTACCGCCAATGTCTTTTACTGATTTGTTCATGCGCCCATTTTCATCTGCAAAAATTCTAAGCTTTATTAACTTGCGGGCCAGATAATCAACCTCTTTAGTTGTATCATTTAATCCGAAACCAACCAGAACCATTAATCCGGCGTCAATCTGACCGACAATATTATTTTCTACTTCAACACTGGAACTGGTAACTCTTTGAACAACAAGTCTCATGGATATTCTCCAAAAAAATAGAAATAAGGGGAAAATCCCTATTTATTCATAGCTTTTTCAACAGCAACAGCAACAGCAACACTTGCTCCAACCATAGGATTGTTACCCATTCCGATTAATCCCATCATTTCAACATGTGCAGGTACAGATGATGATCCTGCAAACTGTGCATCCGAATGCATTCTTCCCATAGTATCTGTCATACCGTAGGATGCAGGTCCGGCTGCCATATTATCAGGGTGCAGGGTTCTTCCGGTTCCTCCACCAGATGCAACGGAGAAGTATTTTTTGCCCTGTTCAATACATTCCTTTTTGTATGTTGCAGCTACAGGATGCTGGAATCTGGTAGGATTGGTTGAGTTACCTGTAATTGATACGTCAACACCTTCCAGATGCATAATTGCAACACCTTCACGCACATCATCTGCTCCATAACATCTGACTTTAGCCCTTTCACCTGAAGAGTAAGCTTTTTCACGAACTACCTTAACTTCACCGGTGAAATAGTCAAATTCAGTCTGAACATATGTAAAACCGTTGATTCTTGAAATGATTAGTGCAGCATCTTTTCCTAAACCATTTAAAATAACTCTTAAAGGTTCATCCCTTACCTGATTTGCAGAGTTTGCAATTCCAATTGCTCCTTCTGCTGCTGCAAAACTTTCGTGACCTGCAAGAAATGCAAAGCAACTTGATTCATCACTTAAAAGCATTGATGCAAGGTTACCATGACCTAAACCTACTTTTCTGTCATCTGCTACACTTCCAGGAATACAGAATGACTGCAATCCTTCACCGATAGCTGATGCAGCATCAGCAGCTTTTATACAGTCTTTTTTAACAGCTATTGCAGCTCCGACAGTATAAGCCCAGCAGGCGTTTTCAAAGCAAATTGGCTGAACACCTTTAACGATTTCATATGGGTCGAAACCTTTATCCAGACAGATTTGTTTAGCTTCATCTAAATCCTTAATATCATATTTATTTAATACAGGAAGTATCTGGTCGATTCTTCTTTCATAACTTTCAAATAAACTCATAATTCCACCCATATCTACTCTTTTCTAGGATCAATTGTTTTAACAGCATCATCAAATCTTCCGTATTGGCCCGTTGCATTTTCAATTGCTTCTAACGGGTCAACACCGTCCTTAATGCTGTCAAGCATTATGCCTAAATTGATATATTTGTATCCTATAATCTCATCATCTTCGTCAAGGCCGATTTCAGTAATGTAACCTTCAGTTAACTCAAGATATCTTGGTCCTTTTTTGCTGGTTGAATAGATAGTTCCAACCTGGCTTCTGTGGCCTTTACCCAAGTCTTCAAGACCTGCTCCGATAGGAAGGCCTCCTTCTGAAAATGCAGACTGGGTTCTACCATAAACTATTTGCAGGAACAGCTCGCGCATTGCGGTGTTGATTGCATCACAAACTAAATCAGTGTTTAAAGCTTCTAAAATAGTTTTTCCAATTAGGATTTCACCAGACATAGCTGCTGAATGAGTCATACCGGAACATCCTATGGTTTCAACCAATGCCTCTTCAATAATACCATCTTTAACGTTTAAAGTCAATTTGCAACATCCTTGCTGAGGTGCACACCAGCCGATACCGTGTGTCAAACCGGAAATATCGGATATTTCTTTTGATTTGACCCATTTACCCTCTTCAGGTATTGGTGCAGGCCCATGATTAGCTCCCTTGGCAACAGGACACATATTTTCTACTTCATTTGAATATATCATTTTCTATCTCCGAAAAATAATCTTAACAATTAAATATATGTTAATTATAATTAATTAATATTTTTGATTAGATTTAAGATGGCTACAAATTAATTTATATTAATAGTGATTTTTTTAATTTTTATTATTTGTGAATTCGTGTCACATCCTCAATTTAAAAAAAAATAAAAAAATGATAATTATTCATCTAATAGAAATTATCATTTCTTTTAATCGGAGCGCCACAAAACATGCATGTTGAATCATAATCATCGATTAAAAATCTTTGATGACAGTTTGGACATTCATATTCTTCGTCATCACCAAAATATGCTCCGCAACTCGGACATACCGGATCTCCTTCATCTACCCAGCTTCCGCAACTTGGACAAATCATAATTTTCCCCCTAATTTAACTTCATCAAATGAGTTCATCGCCGCTTTTGAAAGGAGTTTCTTGTCAATCAATTCCTTCAATTCTTCAGGCGTAAACCATCTGTAGTCATCGTGCTCTGCACTGATTTTAACTTCATCACTATCAGATGATACTTTCATAATCAGCTGAACTGATTTTATTTTTTCATTGGTTTTGCATGCAGTATATTCATTTTGAATTACATTATACAATGAATCAATATTTATTTCAAGACCCGTTTCTTCTAAAAACTCCCTTTTCAATGCCTGGTCGAAAAATTCACCTTTTTTAACTTTTCCTCCAGGAATTTCCCATTTTTCCGCATCATGACTTGATTTTGACCTTACTTTTAAAAGCAATATCTTTCCTTCAAATTCACAGATTCCTCTTGCTGTCAATCCCCACAAGTCTTTCATATTACCACATCATTTATAATTTTTTAAGTGATTACTTATATTTTTTCTTACTGTTAATTCAGCACCTCAGGCATTAATATTTTTGATAAAAAAACTAATTATTTAAAAAAAATGATGTTGAGAATAGTATAATCCCAACCTGTTATTGTAATTTTGTTTGCAGTAACTGCTTCATTACTTTTAAAAGTAGAGTTTTTTATGGTAACACCGCTTTTACTATAAATAGCACCCCCTAATGAATTAGCAACATTTTCAGCAAAGTATGATGAATATAAAATGTTTTAAACTTCTTTTTTGTACTTGAAACAATTTAAAAAGATTAATTAAATGTTCAACATATATATTAACAACAAGAGGTGATGTTATGGATGACAGAGAAAAAGTAATTGAAGCATTTAAAAACTCAGAAGAGCCACTGAACGCTAAAAAAGTTAGTGAAATTTCCGGTGTTGAGAAAAAAGAAGTTGACAAAATCATGAAAGAATTAAAAAAGGATGAAACGATTGTTTCACCTAAAAGATGTTATTGGACCCTTGCGGAAAAATAATATCTTATTTTTTTTAAATTACTGCAAGATTCAAGTTTTCTGACATTTCTTTATAACGGTTTCTTAGGGTTACTTCTGTTACTCCGGCAACTTCAGCTATATCCTTTTGACTTTTCCTTTCATTAACCATCAGTGATGCGATATACAAGGCAGCGGCAGCTATTCCGCTTGGTCCTTTTCCATTGGTTAATCCTTCACTTTTGGATTCTTCAGCAATCTTAATAGCCTTTACCTGTGATTCATTGGATAATTCCAGTTCTGTTGCAAATCTTGGGATGTAATCTGCAGCCGAAGTTGGAGTCAGCTTGATTTTCAGCTCCCGTGACAATGATCTGTGAATTCTGCCTATATCTTTTCTGCTGGCACTGGATTGTTCTGCAATTTCATCCAATGTTCTTGGTATGCTGCATTCCCTGCATGCAATATATATTGAGGCTGAAACTACACCTTCAACAGTTCTACCCATAATCAACCTGTTTTCTAATGCTCTTCTATAAATTAAAGATGCATTTTCACGAACATTTCTTGGCAAACCCAAATTAGAGCATTTCCTATCAATCTGGGACAGTGCAAAAGCAAGATTACGTTGCCTTGAACCTGAAATCCGAAGTTTTCTGTTCCATTTTCTCATTCGGTAATATCCGGCAACATTTTTAGGTGATATATTATTGTTTTTCCAGTCCATATCAGTACCTAAACCGAAATCATGAATTCCATTTTTCAGTGGTGCACCGACACGTGTTCTTGAATCACGCTGTTCACTATTAAACGCTCTCCATTCAGGACCATGGTCTATAATATTTTCATCTATTACCAAGCCACAGTGTTTGCATGTTACTTCTGCTCTTGAATGATTGTAATCCAAATCTGTTGAATTACACTCCGGACAAATATTTCTTGGTGTTTGGTTAATATCTTCTTTTTCAGGTCTTTTTTTCAGTGATCTTTTATTTTTCATTAAAATACCTCCATGAAAAAAAGTTCGTATAAAAACAGTTGCAAATAATTTAATAATAATTTACCCACAACATATAGACAGAGATATTAAAGTCCCAAATTCAATTAAAAAGTATTGCAAAAATAAATAAAAATAAAAAAAGAGTAGTTATTTTCTAATAAAAGTTAATGCATTAGTAGGACAGTTGTTAACACATTGAAGACAAAGATTACATCTATTTGGATACAATGTCCACATTTTACGTTTCTTATCTATATAAATAGCATGTCTTGTGCATTCAAACTGGCATTTCTTACATAAATTACATTTTTTTCCAATAGGCTCAACTTCACCCCGAGGTCTTGTAAAACTGGAACCTAAAAAGTTAAATATTTCATAAGGAAGGCCACCAATATCATGACCTGCACCACGTCTTGCTTTCATCAATAACAAACTCCAAAGTAATTTAAATATTAATTTATCATTACTAGTATAAATATTTAGGTTTTCCTAAAAATAAAAAATGATGAAAAAAATTATTTCCCAAAAAAATATCAGTTAACAGTAATGCAATCGTTAGGACAAATTGCTTCACAAACCTTACAACGCTTACAAGCACGAGGATTTTTTACTACTGTATCATCACCCTGTTTAATTAAAACATTATTAGGACAGGCCATAACACATTTTTCACATTCCGCACCTTTACAATCAGCAGTGTTGATTTCAATGTGTGATTCAACAGTTTCCTCTTTTTTATTTTTATTTCTTTTAAAAAATGAACCTAAAACCATAATAATCTTTTTATTAATATCCATTTATAATTCTTTTCAATCGTATCCTTGAGACTCCAGATACTCATCTATATCATCATAGTCCCCATAGTCATAGTGGTCATAATACCAGTCAGGATCATTACGGGCAATAGAATGAGGAGAGTTGTCAACACCACTATAACGGCTTGAAGAAGATGATGGAGGATAATATTCATGATATTTAATAACTGATTTGTTCAATCCCAATATATCATATAGCAAATCGCTTAAATCATAATTTATACTGTTATGGTCCAGTATTATTCCATATACCATAGCGTTTTGAGGATTATATTGCAGATAATATATGGCAAACATATGATTCTGATTATATATCCTCCCATAATCATAGGATATTACATGAGTATCATTTATATCAAGGTTCATTTCCTGGGGAGAGGCTTTCCAAACAATTACATAGCCTTTTTTACCCAAATCATTAACATAACTGATATTTCGTGCATGAGCCCATTTTAAAATAAAATTAGAACTTGTCTTTACTTCACCATCAGCAATGTTTTCACTTTTATACTCAAGCGCTTTGTCAATATGGGCTATCAGATAACCGTCCTGGCCGATATCAATAGTAACATTATCATTATAATTTGCAAAACTTGGAGGAGAAGTTAAATTTAATATTCCCATGCCAATAAAAGATAAAACAAACAAAAGAGCAAAAATTATTATAATTATTTTGAGGAAATCTTTCAAGTCAGACATTAAATATAATATGTGTACAAGTTATTAATATATTAATTGAAAAACTTCATCAACAGAAGTAGCAACATCAAAAATATCCAGGGCACCTTCACGAATCAGACCGTCATCATGCATTTCACCAAGAATCGAAATCAAATTATCATAAAAATGATTTATATTGAAAAGGATAATCTTTTTTGAGTGTCTGTGTAAATATTTCAAGGTCAAAACTTCAAATAACTCATCCAATGTACCGAATCCTCCAGGACAGATAACAAACACATCAGATTTTTCCAAAAAGAGTTTTTTTCTCTCGTCCATGGAACCGGTTTTAATCAACTGAGAAGAATTATTAAATTCATCATCAAATTCCATTATCCAATTAGGAAAAATAGCTAGGATTTCACCGCCATTATCAAAGACACCTGATGCAACAGCACCCATCATACCATCGTTTCCACCACCAAAAACTAAACTGTGGCCTTTTTTGGCAATTTCTGCACCTAAGTTGTAACCGACATCAGTGAATTCTTTTGGTGTTTTCTTACTTCCTGACCCATACATACAAATTTTCATAAATACTAATTTGTAATTCACTAATTATATAAATAATACCTATCAAATATTAATATCAATGAATACAGAAATACAAGAATTTATTGAAATATCAGACTTAATATCATTAATGAACATGACCTGTGGATTTCTATCAGCAATCTTATCCATAAACCATAATTTCTACTTGGCAGCTATTTTTATGATATTTTCACTGTTATTTGATTCAGCTGACGGTTTAGTTGCCCGTAAAACCAATAGAATAGATGAATATGGATTCGGTAAAAATATTGACTCGTTATCAGATATCGTTTCATTCGGTATTGCTCCTGCAATATTTTTATATACATTCAGCTTAGCCAACGCCAGCTATCTTATTGTTCCGACAATCATTGTCTGTTTATTAATTGTCATATGCGGAGTCTTAAGGTTAACCAGATACAATGTAATATCCGATAAGGTTGAAGGATTTATAGGCTTTCCTATTCCTGGAATCGCTATAGTTATAGCTTCATTTTACATAAGCGGACTGTTCAATATCTACATTGCATTAATATTGGCAGTTATAATTTCAATAGCTATGGTCTGCAATAAGTCCTACGATAAATTCAACAATTTGTACCTTTTAGTTTTAAATGGAATCTGTCTGCTATTCATTATTCTGCAGGTGCCATTGTACATGGGTTCTGTAAATGTTTGTGCGTTAATTGTTCTTTTGACATCTCTTGGGTATTTATTCATTAATTTAATTAAAGGTTAAACCATGAAAAAAAGATATATAGCCATAATTATTATTTTGTTATTAGTTGTTGGATATTTCATATATTATGTTAATGACTATTATCATGCAGATGACACAAGCTTAAGCTATATCAATGGAAGCGGAAATGTCAGTGTCAGCAAAGTCAATAATGGTCTTTTCATTGACGGTCCGGGAAATGATACTGCATTGATTTTTTATCCTGGAGCCAAAATAGAATATACATCATATTTACCTCTTATGAATAGACTGGCGGAAAATGGTGTCGATGCATATCTTGTAGAAATGCCTTTTAATCTGGCATTTTTAGGAACAGACTCTGCAAATGAGATAATAAACACTACAAACTACACACACTACATTATGTCAGGGCATTCTTTAGGAGGTTCCATGGCATCCAGCTATGCTTCAAAACATAATGTTGACGGACTGGTGCTTCTTGCGGCTTATCCTTCAGAAAAAGTTAACGTTCCTGTTTTATCAGTTTACGGATCAAACGACCAGATATTGAATTTGAAAACTTACAATGAATCCAAAACATTAATGGGCAACAATTTTACTGAACACATTATTGATGGGGCAAATCATTGCCAATTTGCCAATTGTGGAATCATGTCCGGCGATGGAAACGCTACCATCAATTCTACACAGCAGCAAAAACAGACCGTTGATGCGATAATCGATTTCATCAACGGCATTAGAAAGAATTAAACAATCAATATCCTATTCAATTCATTGGCCATCATCAGTATTCTGGACAATATGAAAGCAAAAGCTAAAATACCTACTAGCCATAAAACAGTCATGTAAACCGGCTGGTCATAAACTTTTAAAAACGGATATGGACCTGAAACGACTCTTAGGATATTTAAACTAATCAGAATAATTGCATAGACTATTGTAAAGTACAGAGACCTCAAATTATTTTTAAATGTGTTGTCGAGACTGTTTTTTTCAAAAAACAGAAATGACACTAAAGCTATTAATGGACATGCTACATGCATAAATGGACTTGGAGGCGCCAAAAACATTAATTCAAAATTAAAGTTATTCATCGGATAGAGGACAAAGATAACTATCAAAAATGTTATCAGAACAGATAATGTAGATGAATATTTGGCCAATTGAACGACTTTTGGAACTTTTTTTATAGTAATCAAGTATAAAACGGCAGATATCAATACAAAAATATTTGAATCTATCGTATAATACTTTAAATCGACACTGCCATAAGCCATCCAGCACTGTATTAATGCTATGACTTCCAGCGCAATCAGAAGCACATTTAAGGCAACCCCAATCTTACATCTATTCATCAATAACCTTCTCCATCATAGTTTCTAGGATTATCATATATCTCTTCATCCCAATAGTTATCATAGATATATTCATCCATTCTTAAACTATCACCATAGTTATGATTATCATAATAATTGTATATGGATCCGCGATTATTGTTTCCGGAGGTCATTGATATTGTTTTTGTAAATGAACAAGGATTGTAGTTACTGTTTCCTTTAAATTCGACATGCAATACGTAATCCCCTTTAGTGCTTCCCAGGAAAAATATGTTTTGTCCGGTTTTATTCAGTGATTTTGTACCCATATTCCTAACGGCACCATTAGGCTTAGTTATTTTAATTGTAAATTTTGCATTAGGAATAGGATTATTATTTGAATCCTTTAAAGTCACTATTGCAGAATAACCTGAAGAATCTTTTTCTATTTCAAAATGAGTATCCTCTTTTGCAGATACAAATGACATACCTACAAGGAATACCAATAAACATAGAAATATCAAAATTATCTTTTTCATGTTAATATTTTATGTATAAATGCTATATATAAATTTAACTTTATATACCATGACGCATCTAAAAGTTACTTATGAATATTAAAAGTGAAATTAAAGAAGCATTCGTTCAAAATAAAAAAATTTTCAAGATATTAATCGTGCTTTTTGTTATAGGATTTATTATAGGATGTGTTTTTTCTAAGGATTTTGCTTCAATTATAATGCCCATGCTTAAACAGGCAATAGCTAATGATGATGGAGTAATTTCAATTGAGGCATTGGATATAATAATACATAATGTGTCTTCAACTCTTCTAGTCTTTATTGGCTCAATACTATTCGGAATTTATGCTTTATTTTCAATAACCATTAACGGTTTTGCAATAGGATTTATGGCAGGATATACGATTAATTCAGTCCCCAGCCTATTGCTATATTTAGCATTGATAGTTCCCCACGGAATACTTGAGATTCCTGCATTTTTCTGCGGTGATGCTTCAGGAGTAATATTATTCCTCTTCATATACAGAGTAATCAAAGACAAAATGAATAAAAATACATTTAAAGAAGGATATGAAAACAACAAGGAAACATTAAAACATGCCATCATACTGCTATCAATAAGTATAGTCCTATTTGTAATAGCCGGATTAATAGAAGGATACATTACACCGCTAGTAGGAAATTTTGTTAGCCAGCAAGTAAATGGAACCCCATTATTTTAACTAAAAAAAATAAAAGAGTATTTGAAATACTCTATTCATCAAAAAACGGTTGCGGCAAGGCGCAGGCATCATTACATTTAGCAATGTAATTGTAAAGCAATGCTGCTAAAATACCGCCTAAAAGTGGTCCGATCAAATAAATTGGATAGTATGCCCAAAGATTAGCTCCGCCAAGTAAAAAATCCATTAAATATGGTCCGAATGTACGTGCAGGATTGATTGAAGCACCGGTAAATGCTCCTAAAACTACAATAACAGCAGTTACAGTCATACCAATTGACAATCCTGCAAAACCAGGCTCTGCTTTTTTATCAACCGCAACACCCATAACAACTAAAACCAGGAAGAATGTTCCTAAAAACTCGGCAAACATAGCCTGCCAGTAACCAACACCTAAACCTGGGGCTGTAGCACCCAATCCACCGATAGTTACAGCAGCACTTCCCAAACATAAGAACAATGCTAAACTACCAAGACAAGCACCAATGATTTGTGCTACAATATAGTAAATACTATCAATTAATGATATGTTTTTACTTACAAGCAATCCGACAGTTACTGCAGGATTCAGGTGTGCACCGGATATTCTACCGAAGAGATAAATACAGGCCATTACTGTTAAACCAAATGCAAGAGCTATTGCAATCCAATCTCCTAATCCGCCCAAAATACCAATTCCGGCATTTCCCGGATTTAAGCTATCTGAAATCAATAAAGTTACAACAGCAGCTCCTGTTCCAAAAAAGACCAGGAAAAAAGTTCCCAGCAATTCCGCCAAAAACTTTTTTTCAATATTACAAGAAGCCATAATTTCACCTAAACCGCTTCTCTCCATTGACAGTATTCATGTTTACCGTCAACCAATGTTGCAGAAGCACAGTTTTTACATCCTTTAACAGGAGAACCTGGAACATCCTTATTTAAAGCAATGATATTTGTCATCATTGTAGCTGTAATAGGTTCGGATGTAAGCAGACATGGATAATCTGCCAGCCTCATAAGAGATGAGAACCTTACAGTTATTGCACATGCCGGATAAGTGTATCTTTGAGGGTTCATGATTACTTCATTTTCTGCTATTGGGCTTAAATCAACTGCCAAACCATTTATTTTTGGTACTAATTTAATTTTTTCACTGGATCTGGCTTTTCTTGCATCACTAAGTGCTAAAAATCCTCTGTAAATCATGTCCATGAAGTCACAGTTATGCAATTCCGCTGCTGCTCCTCTGGTAGGATACTGCTGTACATAGTTGTGGAATCTTTTATTCAGTAAATCAACAACCATCGGTGCATTAAACCCATCCAATTCCAAAATATATTCAGTTGCACATGCAGATGAACCTGTTGCAAGTTTCAATACATCGGAAGGAGATTTATAATTGTCAATATTGCTTGTTAAACTGGCATCAATCACTTCAGCAGTAGCTTTAATGATATTTAATGTTACATCATCTTTTACCATATTATAACTTGCCTGGCCAATATGGTGACCGATATCCCCAACACAGTATGCAGGAACAGTTACAATGTTTCCATAATGGACGCCATCGTCAATAGCTGCCTTAACAACAGATCCCATTTCCTTTTTATATCCGTTCATATATTTTCTTACATCGAATGAAGAATGATCTGCTTCATCCATCAGTGTTCCCTGAGCTTCAATAGGTTCGCGATAAACCATCTGCAAGGTTTCAATTTCTTTTTGTGTTGCTTCAGCTGCTGTCAAGCCATCTTCTATAGCGTTTGCAAATGCATCCCCAATACCGTAGGACGTGTTCATACCCCATGACTTGGCAGACAGGATTGCCTGTTTATGCATTAAAGGAATATCAATCGGTGTTAAAATTTGATTTACAACATTACTTGTACTACCAGGCATTAATGCAAAGTCAACTACACAGGTCGGACCATAAAATCCACCATATCGTCTAATTGATTCCTTGGAAATTAACGCTTCATTATCAGCAATAGCATCAATGAACTTGTCCAGGCTGTCTGCAAAATCACCGTCTTCTTCACACAATATTTCCAGTACAGGAGGGGTTTGATAATGTTCAATAAACGGATCATCTTCCGGACGGATGGTTTTGGTAACGGAAGTCAATACTTTATAGTGGCTTTCAACAGATTTTTTGTGTAGATTAATTACACTTTCTGATTGATTGTCCAGGGCCTTCATATTAGCTACTGCATCAGCATAAGGCTTGGCATCAGTAACTTTAAAGTCATTATATCTGTTTTCAGATATTACTTCAATATCTGCTCTTTGAGCAGCCATTGATTCATTAATCATTTTTTCATATAATTCTTTCATTATATCAACCTCAGATTCTATGAAAAATTCAACTGCTTTTTAGAATTTTTAAACAATCCTACCCTTTAGATAATACAATATTATCTTATTTAATAATTTAAAAATAGATTATATAAATATATTGTAACAAAAAAGTAATTGATTAATATGATAATTGGACTAATTTCAGACACACACATATCACCCCAAAAGGGAAAACTTAATGAAAAAATATTCAAAATATTTGAAAATGCCGATTTGATACTTCATGCAGGAGACATCACGTCACAAAAGGTATTGGATGAATTATCTGAAATCGCACCTGTCACGGCGGTTTTGGGAAATAATGATGAATTGAATTTAAATAGAAATGAAACAATTAATGCCAACGGAAAAACGATTGTTCTGGTACATGGAGATAATATTAATGACCTGTATGAATTCGGACTGGAGAACAATGCCGATATTGTTGTAAGCGGCCATACGCACAGCCCTAATTTTGAAAAAATCAAGAAAATATATTTGATTAACCCTGGAAGAGCATCAAAATCTGTTGCAATACTAAAAATAGAAAAAGAAATTGAAGTTAAATTCATTGAGATTTAAAGCTCTTTTTAACTTCTTCAGTAGATTGCCTTACAAATTCCGCAGCTGCCTTAAACTTTTCTTCCTCATAATCATTCATATGAATCGGAACAATCATAGCTATTCCCTTTTTTGATAAAACAACAGGAACACCTAAAGATACATCTTTAACACCAGCAATTTCACCATCCAAATATGTACTGACGGTTAAAATCCTATGGCTGTCAGTTATAATTGTTGAAATTAAATTTGAAATAGCAAATGCAGGACCATATTCCGTAGCACCTTTTTTGGATATAATTGTATTTCCCGCCTTCCTAAGACGTTTGATTATTCTTGGAATATCCATGTCTACAGACTGAACAAAGTACTTCAATGGAATACCACCAATAGTAGTTGAACTTAATAAAGGAACCATATGATCTCCATGTTCACCGATAACCCTTGTGTGGACTTCTGAACTGTTGATATCAATCTGTTTTGAAAAATATGCCTTAAGCCTTAAAGAATCAAGGTGGTTTCCAATTCCAATAACTCGTGTCTTGTCAAAACCTGATGCTTCAAGAGCAACAGATGTCATAACATCAACAGGATTGGTAGCTATTAATATAATGGAATCCGGAGCATAAACTGCAATTTTTTCTGCATAATTTCTTACAATTTCTGCATTTGGAACAGCTAAATCCATTCTAGTCATTCCTTCTTTTCTTGGAGTACCTGCTGTAATTAATACAATATGGGAATTTTTTATATCATCATAATGCGTTGAAGGAATTAATTTACAATCAATATCTTCTGCAGCCAGTGCATCATACATATCAAAAGATTCACCCTTAGCCTTATCAATACTTCCTTCTCTTGCAAATAAAACAATTTCATCAACGGTGTCGGCTCTTGCTAGGGTGAATGCAACATTTTTTCCGATTACACCCGTTGCACCCAAAATACTTACTTTAACCATAAGATTATATTGGTTTTTGTTATAAAAATAATTTTCTAACTGGGAAAAAAATTAAACAGACATCCCTTATGCAACATTTAACTGTGTACAAAAACAAGAAAAAAGTTAAATAACTATTAAAAAAGATTAGCAATCATATTACCGAATGGTATGCTGATGTATTCTTCCAAAAATCCGGCAAATATCATGACCAAAAAGCCAAGGACAAATACGGCCAATGACTGATACAGCAATATTTTATTGATTTCAAGAGAATTGGTAATTGCACCATTAGCCAAATGTTGGGAAGGCTTGAAAATATCCTTAATCGATTTAATTATAAAATAGAACAGCAAAAATCCTGCAAAACTGTTTAAAACAGTAGATGCATCTTCAAAAAATCCATGAAGACATGTCAATTTTAAAAAAAGGAATGGATCACCACATGCAAGTTCAGTTGCTCTTGAAACAATACCTGACATTCCGATATTAAAGGTCATGTCATATACAGGTCCCAAACAGAAAAATATTGCTCCAATATAACTCAAAACATTAATATAACAGTTATTGATAATGATAACCATCATATCTAGAAATGAAAACTGTGTTTCCTGAGAAAGATAAGCCAAATCGGCCAGTTCATATGGAGTGAAGATATAATCTGCAAGGAAATATGTACCAATCCAGCATGATGCTGCAAATAGTATTGTAAAAATTAATAAGTATTTATGTTCAACAAAAGCACTCCTTAAATATTTGAAATAACTATCCAAAAATGACATTATTTATAAATTTATAACTACATATTAATAAATATTATAAAAATTCAAAGTGATAATATGGATAAGACTTATATTTTCGGACACAAAAGTCCAGATACAGATACAATCACATCAAGTTTAGTTATGTGTGAATTGGAAAAGAAACTTGGAAACGAGAATGCTGTTGCATGCAGATTA
The DNA here is from genome assembly GCF_045646045.1 of Methanobrevibacter sp. GTDB lineage: Archaea > Methanobacteriota > Methanobacteria > Methanobacteriales > Methanobacteriaceae > Methanocatella. Next base: position 19,665 of record NZ_JAZRJY010000164.1, read on the forward strand.
GGTAATATTAACAAAGAAACTGAATTTGTTTTAAATTATTTAGATATTGAAGCACCGGAATTAATCGAATCCCTTGATGAAGGCAGCGATGTAATTTTAGTAGACCACAACAGTCCATCCGAATCAGTTGACAATTTAGAAAACATGAACATCAAAAAAGTGGTTGATCACCATAAAATAGCTCTTGAAACATCATATCCATTATTTTACAGAGCTGAAGCTGTAGGGTGCACTGAAACAATATTATGCAAATTATTCAATGAAAATAATGTTGAAATTCAGCCTAAAATTGCTCATTTAATGTTATCTGCAATTATTTCCGATACCTTGCTTTTAAAATCACCTACAACAACTGATGACGATAAAAAAGCAGTAGAAGAATTGGCCAAAATAGCTGATGTAGATTACGAAGAATACGGTTTGGAAATGCTAAAAGCAGGAACTGACCTTTCAAGCTTTACCATTGATGAGATTTTAGCTCTTGATGCTAAACAAATTGACTTTAAAGATGTTAAATCCATTGTAAATCAGGTAAACACTGCAAGCATTCCGGATGTTTTGGAAATGAAAGATGAATTAGAGGCAGGAATTGAAAAAATAATTGAAAAAGAAGATTTGGATTTATTTATGCTTTTAATAACCGATATCGTTAACAGCAATTCTCAGGTAATCGTTTTAGGTAAAGATGCAAGCCTCGTAGAAAAAGCTTATGGCGTTAAACTTGAAGACAATACTGCACTTTTGGAAGGTGTAGTTTCACGTAAAAAACAAGTCGTTCCTATAATGACTGAAAATGCTTAAGTGAGTTTTTAAAACTCACCCCATTTCTTTTTTAAAATAATTTTTCAATCAAATCATCATCGTTTTTATAGAATGTTAAATAATCCATTATCATAGGCGGCGCCTGAAGTACAGCCATGGAATTTTTAATGGACGCATAAATAGTTTTTGCACCATTTTCTATAGCGACCCTCAATATATCAGGCAAATTAACAAAACTTTCATCATTGAGTATACATATATCAGACGGAATAACCTCATTATTATTTAAGCTTTCAATTGCTACAAACAAAGGTGTTTTAAATTGACTGGTTAAACTACTACCTGTTAAATTATCAAGTGTTATTTCATAATTTATGTCATCAAAATTATTTCTGATTTCATTTTCAATTTGGGGAGGACTAACCTTAAGTTCATCAGACTCTTTAACACCTAACCTGTAAATATCGACCTGATTGTCCTGACTATTGGCTACAAATAAAACTTCCCCTTCACTTAATTCAGTAGTGGAAAAATGTTCACTGACATCCTTTACAACGGTTTTATCTTCTTTTTGCGGTAATTCCACTTCTTCTTCACAGGAAGATTTCTTATCAATGCCATTTAACTGCTTAAGCAAATCAATTATTTCATCGTTTTGCCTGACTATTTTTTCATTAAGTTCTATCAATCTATCCAGCTTTTCTTCACTCATTGAATCGCCCACTATACATAACAAATATCTAACTAATAATTTAATTGAATTAATATAAGTAAATTACTTTTAAAAGAAAGAATTAAATTTAAGTTATAATAAATGATTTATAAAGGTGAATAATTATGGATAATAAAATAAAGATTATAATAATAATTGTACTTTTAGCTATAATTTCTTCAGTATTTCTCTTTGATTTTACTTCCCATAATTCCGGTTCTAATGTCAATCACTGGGAAAATGATTTGGGAAGCATAGATAAAATTGTTTACGGAAACGAAAATTCCGATACAGAACTTGTTTTAATTGCAGGTATTCACCCAAGAGAAAAATTAGCTATTGAACCTGAAATCAAAGCTGCAAAGGAATTTGCCGAAAAGCATGATGTCAAATTTACAGTATATCACGTTAATGTAACCAAAAATCCTGACGATTATCAGCAAAGCCGTGACAATGGTGAAAGCCTGGTCCATGACTATATAGTTCCGGACATTAATAATACAAAGGCAAAAGCTGTAATTATCAGTCATTCACATATTGAAGGATATGGCGAAGGATTTTACTTGGCTACACCTGCAATGGATAAAGCATCTGTTGAAATTTCACAGAAAATAGCAAATTCAAGTGACTTTAAATACTTCCCAAGAAACGTATCCCAACCGATTAAAGCAACATCTGCAACACTTGTTTCAAATCCGATTGCATATGCAGGCTATCCTACATTTGTTTATGAAATACCTGAAAACATTAACGATCAAGATTCAACAAACAAAGCTCTTGAACTGTTTGAATTGATGTACAATACAGTTAAAAAATAGTAATGTAATGGCTCCCCATTACATTTTATTTCTTATTTTTTTTAAACATTAAATTTTAATAATTCAAAAAACAAACATAAGAACAATATAAGGGATTGTTTAAGATGTTAAGTATTAATCAATGTTATTTGGATTTCGTTAATAAAATTCTAAAAGAAGGAAAAGAAACTTATAAAGACAGTAATCATCATTTAAAGGAAAGTTTAGGAAACTTCTATATAATAGATGACCCTCTAGACCTAAAATTCAGAGCTAAATATCAAAATTACACCACAGATATGATGCTGTCCGACATTAAATCAGGAAGATTCGACATGGAAGGATGTCCAATAAAAAGCGATGCATTATACGAATATGTAAGATCAGTAGAAGACCCTGAAATTATCCATAACACACAGGGATTCGTATACACATACCCAAACCGTATCTTTGCACATTTTGATGTTGACCAGTTTGAAAGCATGAAAAAAAGAATCCTGACTGCAACAGGATCAAACCGTGCGGTAGCTGTAACAATAAATCCTATAGAAGATGCTGAAGAGGAAGACATTCCTTGTTTGCAGTTCCTGCAATGCATTGTCCGTGATAATGAATTGACAATCCACTGCATATTTAGAAGTAACGATATTTACGGAGCATTCTATTCCAACATGTTCTTTATCACATATCTCGGAATAAAAATGAAAGATGAAGTTAATAAAGAGATAATGGGCGAGAAACTGAACTTCGGAGGAGTCCATTACCACTCCACATCAGGCCACATATATAGTACTGACTTAAAAGCAGCCCGTAAATTAATAGCTAGCAACAAATAGCTATTAAACCTTCTTTTTTTAAAATAAAAAATAAAAAGAAATTAGATTAGATATAGCTCAAATCTAATTTTCTATAGTGTCCCTGAGGATGATTACACATCGGACATACTTCAGGTGCACTTTTTCCAACATACAAGTTACCGCAGTTGCCGCATTTCCAGGTAATTACATCAGGTTTCTTGAATACACTGCCATTTTCAATGTTTTCCACGAATCTTTTGTACCTGTTTTCATGGGCTTTTTCAATATTGGCAGTCAGTTCAAACAAATCTGCAATATCATCAAAACCTTCTTCACGGGCTTCAACGGCAAAATTTGCATACATGTCAGACCATTCATATTCTTCAGCATCGATAGCTTCACCCAAGTTGGTTAAAGTGTCTTTAACTTCTCCATCATGTAACAGTTTAAACCATACTTTTGCATGTTCCTTTTCATTGTCTGATGTTTCTGAAAATATTTCAGATAACTGAACATAGCCGTCTTTTTTTGCTTGGCTTGCATAGAATTCATATTTCACACGTGCAAGTGACTCTCCTTGAAGAGCAGTTAAAAGATTTTTTTCGGTTTTACTACCTTCTAATTTACTTGTCATATTATCACCTGTAAAATTAAAAGGCTTTTTTATAATATTTAAAGATTTGGTGATTAAATGGTAACTAAAAAATAATTAACGTTTAATATGCTGATTTGGATATAAAAAATCATCTAAAAAGATTAAAAACTCGTTATTTTCAGCCAAATCATTGATATCTACAATTTCATATGTATCCAAAATTGGTTGGGTTAAGTTTTTGCCTACCTTAATGCGGAAAATCTGCTCTTTTGTAAACAGATTAACAATAAAATCCTGTGGCGTTGTAAATTCCCTTTCAACATTTGAAACCATAACATCATCAATAAGATAACAGTTTTTTAAGCCAAATTTCTCAATGAAATTATTGCAGGCCTGCTTATAGTAGACCTTAGGCCCTTCATGGACTTTAACGTTATTCAATTGAGATACTGCCAATTCAAGCAAAATTATTGCACAGGTTTCTTCATCAGTCCAGTAATCGTTCTGGAAAACTAAAAAATCGTTTTTATTCAATATTTTTCTTAAAGAATCAGAAGTCTTTTTAAGCTGCGGATGTAGGGTATCAAGAGGTATTTCAGGTATATCAAATTTTATAGCTATAAGATTGCTTTCACGATGTTTAAATTCATTTAGAATAGTGTTTTTTTCCAGTTTTTTATCTAACGGGAAGAAATACTGGTCTTTTTTATTGGAATTAAGGTAATTACGTGCTGATTGTATGAACTGTGAAAACTTGTCCAATCTTAATGCTGCCCCAACATTTCTGTTCTTATCGGTAGGATCTATACAGATTAATGGATCTTTAAAATTTTTAGCCGTACCATACTCTTTTAAATCTATGATATGGCCATATTGCCATTCACTAGCTTCTTTGAGAGTATTTTCAAAAGTTCCGTATTGTATTATCAGCAATTCACATAAATATCCTGCAAATCCGCCGACCTTAAATTCGGAACCGTAAGTTCCTGTCATGTCCATGAATCTTTTCAAAAGAAGGACTTCTTCGTTTTGACCTTCAGCCAGATTGGCCTGAACATATTTTGTATGCAGAATTGTCCTGTCTACTGCAGATTTAAGCTGACTTCCATCATCTATCCTATAACATGGGACAAAATCTACTTCAAAACCTTCAATTTCAGTCGTTACATAAGGATGAGATGCAAACTGATGATTGGGAACTGCATCAAATGCATCACAGCACTGATGAGCCAAATCAAGTCCAGTTTGTTTTAAATCTTTTTTATCAGTAGTTAATGGAAAGGCTATAAAAATATCGATGTCTGATTTGCCACGCAAATAGGTTTTTTTAGCAACAGAACCTACAAGAACAGCCTGAGCATCAATATTATCAACGAGACATTTGTCATTGAAAAAATCAAGAAGTTTATTTGAAACTTCCCTAACTTTATCTTTTTCATCCGGTGTTGGTTTAATTTCATCTAAAATATATTTATAATCCATTAAATCACAGCTTAAACTCAATTAAATCTTCATAAATTGGTCCTGATGGTGTTAAAGTACTCTTCTTTAATACAATACGAGTGACTTCCATTGAACCTATATCAACATTATCAAATGATTCAATTGTATTTTTAACTTTCTCCTTTCCTTTTGCTGATCTCATACGGCCTATTGTCAGGTGAGAGGAGAATTTTTTATCCAAATCAAAGCCTAAAGAATTGAACTGCTTATCCAGTTTATCATGCAAATCCTTTAAAATCCTATCTTCATCCAAACCTACCCAGATTACTTTTATCCGGTTTTTATTCGGAAAGGCACCGCAGCCTTTTATTTTAATATTGAATGAATCAAAATCATTTACTACATTTTCTATTCTTTCAGCAAGCACATCAATTCCTTCAGTATCGATATCCCCAAAGAACTTCAATGTAAAATGGAGGTTTTGCAAATCAACATATTTAATATTTGCATCAATCTGCTTGAATTCACGGATAATCTTGTTTATTTTAGGTTTTAAATCATCATCTAAGTCAATTGCTAAAAAGGCTCTGATTTGTGACATCAATATTCCTCATTGTTCAATAATTGTTTCGTCAATAGCTATACCAAAGTGTCTTGCACTTTTTTCAATATATACTTTTACTTTATCTCCAGGTTTTGCATCTGCAACAGATAACGGATTATTATCAGCATCAACAATTCTTATTGTTTCTGCATTCTGGAGTAATGTTCTGATTGTTCTGCCTTCGTATTCAGCTTCAATTAATATTAATGGTCTTCTTTCAATTTTACTTCTTCCGACATATGCTGTACGGGTTTCACCTTCAGTATTTACAATCAATACTTCATCCCCTGCAACAAGTTCGGATAAATATCTTGTTTTGTTTCCAGGAACCATAACATATGCCTGAACCGGACCTGCATTAACTCTGAATGGTCTTGAAGCTACATATTCGCTTTCCAATGATTCTGAGTGAACCAAAAACAATGATTTAGAATAAGACCCGATTAGCATACCTTCTCCAGGCACCATCATGTCAGTGGTATCGATACACACCCTGTCACCTGAACCTAAGGATTTGACATTGGTGATTGTAGCTGTTTTCAATTCATATTTGACTTTGGATGCATCATCAACTTCCTGTGCAATTTCCTTAATCTGTGCAAAATCATTTGCTTCAAATATTACGCCGTCAGTTCCATGTTCCAAAGTTTCCAAAGCCAATTTGGCACCGTCCTTGTCTGCTACTGCAGCGATAATGTTAACATCCACTTTTTGAAGGTCTGCTATAATATTTTCCAGCGGAATTACAGTCCAATCAGTTCCCACAAGGATAATATAATCAACGATTGGTCCCAATTTTACTGCAAGTTGTTCGTGTAATTTGTCAGTGATTTTAATATATGCACAAACAGTTTTACCTTCTCCTTTAGCTTTTTTGGCATCGGCCAAATCTTTGGAGTCAGATAAATTTTCACTTAAATCAACTGCTCCGTCTCCTTCACCATCTATTCCAACAAGATATATGTCAGCATCTTCTTCGGTAGAAATAATGTTTACGTTTCCAAGTTTGCGAATTTTATCGCTATACTCCAAATCAAGCACATAACTGATACCTGATTCAAGTGCAGTTGTTATCATTTCCTTTCTATCATCCCATGGAAGATCCGGAGTCATTATCCAAGCGAATTTATTTTGCATCTAATCACCCTATTTTAAGATTTTTAAAGCTTCTTCAACTTCCATATCATTATGAACTACTTCTGATATTGCTTTTGTAATTTTTCCAGGATTTTCTGCTTGGAAAAGATTACGTCCAAATGCTACACCTGCTCCTCCAACGCTTAAAGAATCCTTTACCATATTTAATAATTCTTCATCAGTGTCTACTTTTGGTCCTCCCGCAATAACTACAGGGACAAGTGCACCTTCAACTACTTCTCTAAATGAATCTGGATCACCAGTATAATTTGTTTTTACAATGTCTACTCCCAATTCTGAACCTACACGAGCAGCATGTTTTACAAATTCCACATCAAGTTCATTTTCCACTTTCTGACCACGTGGATACATCATTGCTAAGAGTGGAATACCCCAGTAATCACAGGTTTCAGCTATTGATCCTAATTCCTGCAACATTTCACTTTCGGTTGCGCTTCCAAGGTTTACATGTACTGAAACTGCATCTGCACCTAATTGGATTGCCTTTTCAACTGAAGTTACGGTTACCTTATTGTTTGGATCCGGTGCAAGGGAAGTACTTGCTGATAAGTGTACAATAAGACCAATGTCCTTACCGTATCCTCTGTGACCTCTTTGAACGATTCCTTTGTGCATTAAAATTGCATCTGCTCCTCCTTGGGAGATTTCTTCAACAGTATCATCAATATTTACAATTCCTTTAATAGGTCCGCTGGAAACACCATGATCCATTGGTGCAATAACTGTTCTGCCAGTATTCCTATTAAAAATTCTTTCTAAACGGATTTTTTTACCAATCATTATATTACCTTCCAATAAAATAACATTATATAATATATTATTGATGTTATATATAGTTTAATTCCTAAAGGAATAACATTTAAAAATGATAATAAAATAAAATAATATTATATAATAAGCAATGATTAAATTAAACAAAATTACATTAAAAAGGGGTTAAAATGTTTGAAGTAAAATATGATTCACAAGATTTGAATTATAAAAAACCATTCGGTGCAGTAAAGCAAAAAAACAATATAAATTTTAATATTAAAACTAATGAATTATGCGATGTAAAACTCATTACCCAATCAAAATCCGGATTTGAAAGCTTTGACTTGGATTGTATTGGCCAAGAGGGCAACTATTATAAATATTCTCTTGAATTTGATACAACAAACTATATCGGACCGATATATTATTATTTTGAATTAAATAATAATGGTAAACTTTATTATTATATAAACAATGATGATGTGATTGGTGGCATAGGGAAATTGGATACTATAAAACCTGATTTCTACGACTGCATAGAGAAAACTCAGGAAAAAAAACCTGATTCATTTTATTCAGTTTATATCCATAATATAAAAAATAAAGTTCCTGAATGGTTTAAAACAGGTGTAACATACCATATTTTTGTTGATAGATTTGATAATGAAGATTCTTCATTAGAATCTGTTCATAAAGGAGGCTTTGAAGTTCATGGAGGTAATTTAAAAGGAATTATAAAAAGATTAGATTATCTTGAAGATTTAGGAGTCAATATTATTTATTTAAGCCCTATCTTTGAAGCTGAAGGATCCCACAAATATAATATTGGAGATTATGAAAAGATAGCTAGTGATTTTGGTGATATAGACATATTCAAACAATTGGTTAGTGAAATAAAAAAGAGAAATATGTATTTAATTTTAGATGGGGTCTTTAATCATAGTGGAAGTGACAGTAAATATTTCAACAGATATGGAAATTATGATTCTTTAGGAGCATATCAGTCAAAAGATTCAAAATACTATAACTGGTATAAATTTACAGATTTTCCTGAAAAATATGAATGTTGGGAAAATATAGATACATTGCCAGAATATAATCAAAAAAATAAAGAAGTCCTTGACTACTTCTGTTATAATGAAAATTCCATTATAAACACCTGGTTAAATCTAGGAATAAACGGCTGGAGATTAGATGCTACTGACTTATTAAGTGACGAATATTTAACCCACATCTATAACTCCATTAAAGAAAATAACCGCGATGCAATAATTATTGGTGAACTGTGGCAAGACGCAACTACATTCATATCTAAAGAAGATAAAAAAATAAGAACATATATGTGCGGAAATGAAATCGAATCAGTGACAGATTATCCGTTTCATGGTTTGACAATTAATTATGCGCTCGGAAATTTAACACCGAATACATTCTGTAAAAAGCTTTATTCCTTAATAGAAAACTATCCTATTGAATATTATTATTCCTTATGGAATTTTACAGGTACTCATGACATTCCTAGAATACTTACAATATTAGAGGATAATATTACTTATTTAAAGATAATGGCCGTTTTATTAATGACGCTTCCAGGAGTTCCTTTGATTTACTATGGTGACGAAGTTGGTCTTAAAGGAGAAGATGATCCTGATAACAGAAAGGTATTTCCTTGGAATAACATGAACATGGATATTTATAATCATTTCAAAGAACTTATATCCATCAGATTAAATTCCAATGCATTGAAAAAAGGTTCCATCCACTTTATTGAAAATGATGATTTTTTAATATATGAAAGAAAATTTGAAGATGAAGAAATATACACAGTATTGAATAATGCAGACAGCAAAGTCTTCAACATTAATTTAATATCTGATGATATAACATTAAAAGATATTCAGACCAATGAAATTTTTGATTCATCCAACAATGAATTTGAATTAGAAAAATTATCATTTAAAATTTTAAAAAAAGTTTAAAAAAATGTTAATTCTTAAATTAACATTCTTTTACTTTATTCATTTTTAAATTAAGTATTCTCTGGGTTTTATATAGTGAGAATAAACAACCCAACAATCCTCCAAGGATAATAAAAACATATACCATAACTACATCATGGAAAACTAAAACACCAATGAATCCAAATAAAATCTCTAAAACAACAGAACGTAGAGATGATAGAATAAATGACTCCTTATAACATTGTATACCTTGCAATATTGAAACTGATATTAAACCAAATGGCATTATCATTAAAAGTATATTAAGAGCAGGTAAAGCAAAATTCAATGCAGCAATTTCAGCCATATCATTATTAACAACAAATAGATGTGTAATTTGATTGTTGAATATTAAAACTATTACCCACAATACAGCTGAGATTAAACATGCAATTTTAAGCTCATATTTCAACAGTCCTTTCATTGTTTTAAAGCTATTTTTACCAAACAAGTATGCGATAATTGTAACATTACCCTCAGCGATTGCTAAAACAGGTATAATTAAAAAGCAATATACCTTATATGATGCAATAAATGCTGCTAAATCCGGAGGTGAATTTAATAAATTAAAAATAACATTTGCTAAAAATCCAAATAAAGATAAAATAATACTTTCAAAAGTAATTGGAAGTGAATCATAAAATATTTTTCTCATAATACTCCAATCATGACTGAAAAGAGTGCCTGGTAAAGTTAGTTGAATATAATCGCTTTTCATCATGAAATAAACCAATAAAGTACAACATAATGCTGAACAGAATACTGTTGCAATAGCTGCACCAAAAACACCATATCCTAATTCATGAATAAGAATATAATCCAATACAATATTTAATAATGAAGTTGAAGCTAAGGAGTAAGTGGTTTTAGTAATTTCACCCGAAGCTTTTAAAATAGCCGGTATTACAGCTGCAAAGAAGAAAAATATATTTCCACCGAATAGAATATAACCATAAATTAATGCAGGCTCAATAGCTGGCTCATAAATGTTAAGTGCCAATAATAATGGTTTTAATGTTAATATTAGAAATACTGATAATATAATACCTATAATCAATGTTAAAACAATACTATTATCAACAATTTTACGTGCATAATCTTTCGATGTATATTTACTAATTGCATATGATAATGATGAATTTGTTGCAACAGATAATCCCGTACCAAATCCTACAAGTATTACAAAAATGGATTGTATAATACCCACACCAATTAAGCTAGCAGATCCACATTCTGAAACAAAAATAGTGTCAATCAATCCATTTAATGAAAGACAAAGCAATGAAAAAAATGATGGAATGACCATAGACCTTAACGCCTTTTTAGGATTTTCATTAACCAAATCTTTTAAATCCTGAGATTTACCATTAAGCTTATCAAATAACTTTTTAGTTTTACCCACAACGTAGTCTTTTTTTGAAGATGAAGACTTTTCCTGGTCATTAATTTCATCAATCCAATCAGACATTTTAGCCATAACATCACCAATTAAATTATTATAATATTATCCGGTTCACCAATTACATCTTCTTTAATTACACAATTTTGTGATATTACTGCATATTTAATAGTAACTCCCTTTTTAACAGTACAATTATCCATTAAAACAGAATCCTTAATTTCGACACCAGGTTCTATACGAACATTATTACCAATTACCGAATGAATGATTACGCCACTAATAAAAGATTTCTTACCTATAATTGAAGAAGACATCTTTGAATCGGAATCAAAGAACGCCGGAACTGAAGTATAAGTATCTTGTGAAATTTTAAACCTTTCATTAAAATTTAAAAATTGTAAAATAAGATGAGGATTATCCAAAATAGCCATATTAATTTGCCAAAATGCCTGAATAGTACCTAAATCTCTCCAAAAACCTTCAAACTTATACACACCAACATTGTATTTTTCAAGATAAAATGGTATAACATCTCTTCCAAAATCCAGATTATATCCAATTTTTTCCACCAATTCATCCAAAACTTCAAATAATAATTCTTTTTTGAAAATATAAATTCCCATTGATGCAAAATTGCTTTTAGGATTTTCAGGTTTTTCTTCAAAAGATTCAATTTTTCCATTTTCATCTAAATTAAAAATACCAAAACGACTTGCCTCTTCCATTGGAACTTCAACACACCCAATTGTTAAATCAGCATTATTTTCTTTATGAATTTTATAAAAATCAGCATAATCCATAGAATATACATGATCTGCGGATAAAATTATTATATCTTCAAAATTATCCCCAACTATATCTCTATTTAAATAAACAGAATGCGCAGTGTTTTGATATATAATATTTTCTTTACTGGTCAATTTAGTTTTTGGAGGTAATATATAAAAATTTCCAATAGAAGGGAGGTTAGATTCAAATACATATTTAATTAAGTCAATTGATTCATACTGTACAATAAGTGCTATATTAAATATATCCGAATATAGACAATTTAATAAAGTAAAATCTACAAGATGATAATGAGAACCAATTTTGACTAATGGTTTACATGTATCTTTAGTTAAAGATTTCAATCTACTTCCTTCTCCTCCAGCTAACAAAAAACAAAATAACTTATTCATATCATGCATTATTATCACCTATTTCTTTATAAAAATTAACATAATTTTCAATACGTTTCTCCCAAGAGTTATCTGTATTATAAGCATTTTTCATTAATTTTAACCACTTTTCTTTATCATTAAAGTATACATCTTTTGCAGTGTTAATCGTATCAACTAATTCTTCAACACCAAATTCATTCAATTTAAATCCGTTGGCATTTTCCAAATCATATTCAATAATACTATCTTTTAAACCACCAACATTTGTTACAATTGGCAGACAAGCATGATATTGTGAAATTAACTGACTAATACCACAAGGTTCAAAAAATGAAGGCATTAAAAACATGTCTGAAGCAATATAAATTTCATTAGCCAATTGTGAATCAAAATCAATGATTGCAATATAATTATCCAGTTTACCATTTAATTCGGCATATTGCTCATCATAGCCTTCATCACCAGTACCTAAAACTATTAACTGGCCATTTTCTACAATATCTTTTATAGCTTCCAGAATAATATGTGATCCTTTTTGATAACTTAATCTGCAGATATATGCAAATAAGGGAATATCCTTATCAACTTTTAAGTTAAATCTCTCCTGTAATTTTAATTTATATTTTTCTTTCACCTTAACAAATGACTCGAAATCATCTGATAACCTGTCATAAGTACTTGTATCCAAACCGTTGAGAAATCCGACTGCATTCTTTTCACAATATAAATCCTCCAAACCTTCACCAAAATTAGTATATTTAATTGATTCGGCATAATCCGGACTAACTGTTAAAACATAGTCTGCATTAAAAACAGATACTCTCAATAAATTAATATCATCTTCATCCCAATTATCATCAATATAATACTCAAATAATGATTTTGAGTTTGTTTCATTGAATTGATAATGTCCTTGGAAATATGCATTGTGAATTGATACAACATGTTTGCAATTCATATCACCTTTATTTTTACTGATAAAGGATAGTAATCCTTCATGATAATCATTTGTATGGATAATATCAGGATTTATTGATTCTTGTTTTATTAATTCATAAATAGAACGGCTAAAAAATGACCATCTTAACAAATCATCGTCATATCCATATAACTTTTCTCTGTTGAAATAATATTCATTATCTATTAGATAAACATCAATATTACCTATTTTTTTAAACAAAAAATTTCCGCCAATTTTTTCTAAATCTTCATCAGCCGTAATTTTAGAATTGGCAATTTTAAATTGACCGATATTTTTAAAATCTTTATCATCAACATTTTTAAAATTTGGCAATATTACACAAACATTAAATTCATCATATTTAGATAATGCATTAGATATTCCATAAATAGCGTCTCCTAATCCTCCAGTTTTAATAATACTTTCAAATTCAGTAGAAGCAATTGCTATATTCATCATATCCCTCCCTTATTATATATTATTACAAAGACATATATTAAATTTATTTATATTGTACTTTCTTTAAAAAAAAGACTTTGTAGAAATCCTATTTGATTTTCGCAAAAATTTTTTAAAAATCTATACAAAACTCAAAAACACAATCTACAACATTTACAGATTAACTCAAATTTTATAAATATACAAATCCTACCAATATGTTCAAGAGCATCAATTGATTATTCTATCATCCAGTATGCATAAGTATTATTCAAATAAGAAATTTTGTCATCAAAAGTTATTGATAATATTTTTAATTAGACACGAAAGAAAAAAAAGGTTCGGTGGAGAATCATTTCCTCCACATTTTATGATTCAATCCTTAGGCAGTAGGTAATATATGCAATAGACTAAGTATTAATGGAACAAAATCTCGTATAACATGGATTAGATATCCAACCCATACATTTTTGGTTTTCAGAAATGCATAATACTCAAATATTGAACCGAAACCCTGAATCAGTATTATCTGCAAAATCCTGCCGTTATAGGCATTGTAATGGACAATTCCAAAAATTACCATTGATGCAATAAGACCTATGGATAGGGCCATGCCACGGTTGCTGGTTAATTTGTAGATTACATACATTATCAGAAGCAGAAGTAATATCTTGAAGAATTCCTCTCCCATCAGCTGGATAAGCATACCCAATGCAGTCATTAGAGTTACTTGCTCACCTACTGTGGGATGAGGTGCCATTCCCAGGAAGGCATTTAAAATCAGGCTTATCACAATAGAATAGACATACATTCCTATTACACATAATATTATCAGTCCAAAATCTTTAAGCCTTAATTTCTTAAAGAACAATCCGTAGTTTCCTTTGCAGATGTATAGTGCTGGAACTGTGCCTATCAAAAAGACGGCTATTGGAAGATAATCGCCAGGTATTGGTATGACTG
>NZ_JAZRJY010000165.1:0-21078 GCF_045646045.1 Methanobrevibacter sp.
CTATCTAATGGATGTGTTAGTAGTCTGAGGGGAAGGTGGCTCCAGTACGAGAGGAACGAGTTGTCGGCGCCTCTGGTCGACCGGTTGTCTGATAAGGCATTGCCGGGCAGCTACGCGCTAGGTGATAAAGGCTGAAAGCATCTAAGCCTGAGGGATCCCCTGAAAATAGATTGCTTTTGAGGACGCGAGGAGAAGACTTGTTTGATGAGGTAGGGATGTAAGCTTCGAGGTTTTTTTCCGAGTTGTTGAGTCCGCTACTTCCAATTGTTCGCTTGCATTATTTTAATTTGTTAGTAGACTAATACTTCTTCTATTATAGTAGTATGGTCTGGTAGCAATTTGGTTAGGTGTTAACAGTTTGGGTGAAAGTAGCACTGATAATTTTATTATTTCATTATTTTTCATTTTCATGTGTAATAGGTAAGTATTGCGGTCATAGCATGGGGGTTATACCTGGTCTCGTTTCGATCCCAGTAGTGAAGTCCTTTTGTGTTTTGTTTGTGTACTATGGTTTTCTATGGGAATTTCATTTCGCTGCAAGCTTTCTCTATTACAATTAATACTATTTTTTTTGATTTGTTTTGTTTCTTATTGTTCATTTTTATGATTTTTCTGGTGATTTTATGAAGATTAAAGTTTTGGATACAACTTTACGTGATGGAGAACAGACACCAGGTGTTTCTTTAACATCAATGGAGAAATTAAGAATTGCTTCTAAACTAGATGAAATTGGTTTAAATTATATTGAAGCAGGTTCTCCCATTACTTCTGTAGGGGAGAGAAAATCTATTAAGGAAATTACTTCACAGGGTTTGAATGCAGAAATATTAGGTTTTTCTAGACCTTTAACTGGAGATATTGATTACTGTTTAGAATGTGATGTTGATGCAGTTAACTTAGTTGTTCCTACTTCAGATTTACATATTTTTGATAAATTAAAAATCACTAGAGATAAACTTATTGAGATGTCTAATTCTGCTGTTGATTATTGTAAAGATCATGGTCTTACTGTAGAAATATCTGCTGAAGATGCATCTCGAAGTAATGTAGAATTTTTAAAAACCGTTTTTTTAAATGCAATTAATCATGGTGCTGATAGAGTTTGTGTATGTGATACGGTTGGTATTTTAACTCCTGATTCTTCTTTTGAACTTTTTAATAGTTTGAGAGATATCAATGCACCTTTATCCTGTCATTGCCATAATGATTTTGGCCTTGCTGTTGCCAATACATTGGCTGCTTTAAAAGGTGGTGCTGTGGAATTTCATTCTACTGTAAATGGTATTGGTGAACGTGCAGGTAATACTTCTTTTGAGGAGTCTATTGTTGGCATTGATAGATTATTGCCTGATTTTTCAACAGATATTAAAATTAATGAGATTTATAATATATCTAAACTTGTGGCACGTTTAACTGGTGTTTATATTCAACCAAATAAAGCCATCGTTGGTGAAAATGCTTTTGCTCATGAATCAGGTATTCATTCTGATGGTATTATTAAAAATTCTGCTACTTATGAACCTATGACTCCGGAACTTGTCGGCCGTACTCGCAGATTTATCATTGGTAAGCATGTTGGTACCCATGGTTTAAATTCCAGATTAAAGGAATTGGGTTTGAATGTTGATGATGTTCAACTCCAACAAATTTGCGACAATGTTAAAATACTTGCAGACAAGGGAAAAACGGTTACTGATGTTGATTTGCAGGCAATAGCAGATAATGTTTTAGAAATCAATCATCTGGATAGAATTAAATTAATAGATATTACTGTTGTTTCAGGAAATCGTGTCATGCCTACCGCTTCTGTTAAATTAAATATTGATGGTGAAGAAATTCTGAATGCAGGTGTTGGTATTGGTCCTGTTGATGCTTCCATTAATGCAATTAATTCATTGGATATTTTCAGGGATATTGATTTTATTGAATATCACGTAGATGCTATTACTGGAGGTACTGATGCACTTATTGATGTTATTATCAAACTTCAAAAAGGAGACCGTATTATTTCAGCACGCGGTACCGAACCTGATATTATTGATGCTAGTGTAAAGGCTTATATTTCAGGTGTTAATAGATTACTTAGGGAGTAATTTTCATGGATTTAAAAATTATAGGACTAAAAGGAAAAATAGATTCTGTTAGCGATACGTTAAATCAAATTAATTCTATAAAAAAAGATTCAGAAATCATTCAATTGTTAAATGCCGATGCTGTAGCTGGCAGAAGACATATTCAACATGGAGTTAATCAGGCTTTTCTTGCTTTTGAACGTGATGAAAACCTTGCTAATGATTTAAGTGTTGAGATTTGCCTTAGATGCTCTGCTCAAAGACAAATTTCCAAGGCTTTTAATTTGTTGGGTTTAAAAGAAGGACCTATGAATTTATGTGCTGTTTTAATTGATTGTGATGATTATACTTCCCAATTATCTTCATTGTTCACTTTGGATGATGATGTTTTAACTCCGGATGTTGGAAAGTTAAAAGAAATTTATGATATTAATGATGATGAACTGGAAATAATTGATGTAGAAAATATATTGATTGATAGAATATCTAAACTTGTTGTAGATTATTGACTGCTTTGATTATTTCATCTAGATATTCTTTTTCAAGACAATTATAATTTAAATTTTTTATTTCTATTGATATTGCTTTTGTTTTTACCCTATTGTAATTTGGACATTTATTAATAAATCCACTTTTGTTAATAGGCAGTTGCTTTTTCAACTCCCATGTTTTTTGTTTAGCATCATCATCTTGAATAATTAAATTGACGCCTCTTTTTTCACTATGTATTGGGTTAGGTATATATTTTTTTAGATAGTTTGTTGCATTTATTGTGAGCTGTAGGTTATTCTTAACACTTTTAAGTTCTTCATGTATACCACTACAAATAATTTCATTAGTTTTACTTAATTTTAATGGGAGTGATGATTCACTAAAAAGATTTTCATCATTGCTTACAATAAATCCACCACTTCCAACATTAATTATTTTTGGCTGTCCTGTTGATGCAATAACAATATCTGAATATTTACAGTTTCCAAGCAATCCCTTTTCATCACCAATTCCTGCAGATGCATCTTCAATTGTAGTGATTCCATTATTTTTACAATATTTGGAAATTGATTTTATGTTCTGTTCTGCTGCATAACCTGCAAAACTGGTAAATATCAGTGCAGAATTTTCTTTAATATCATAATTATCCAATTCATTTGGATTGATAAGGCCCAAATCAGTTTTAAGAGTAATAATATTTTTTCCTAAAAATTTAGCAATCTGTTTAAATCCATGCCACCCTCCCTGATCTGGAATGATAATGTCTCCTTTGATATAGATTAATGCAACAAAAATACTGTTGTTGCCGCTTGAAGTAATTTTAGCAAATTCTGCATTTGTCAGTTCACTAACTTCTTTTTCACATTCCTTTTCAAAATTAATGTTTTCAATTTTTCCTGACGCAACATCAGACATTATTTGTTTTGTTTCATCTTTAGGAGTTTTAAATTCAAATATCATAATATCATTTTTTAAAGTACATATCAAGGGTAGTCTGTTTTGTGTGGAGCATTTCATTAAGCAATGTGCCCTGATTTACAAATTCTTTAACAGGTATTCTAAGTTTTGTGCCTGCATATTTAAGAGAATCTTCCAATGTTTCAAATTCCAGGTAGGGTCTTGCCATTGCTTCTTTAATATTTTCCCGTACATTGAAAACACCTAATGGAATGTAGTTTTCATATGCTTCTCTTAAAATAACTAGACCAGATTGCTTTTTAATTTTTGAGAGATAATCAAGAACTACCATTTTTGCAGTATAATAACATCCTCCTACTCGAGAATATTCTTTTTTGCCACCGTTTGTTTCATAATCTGAAAATATTAATCTTTCATTTTTGATTATTTTAATAAACGCTTCATACCATTCATATTGCCATTCGGTTGGGGTTAAAATAATTACATAATAAGTATTCAGAGCTCCAAATTCAAATACTCTGTATGTGTCTAATTGTTCAAATTTTCTAACGTCTTTTAAGAATTCGTCTGCAAGTGTTGAATCGCATGCTGTAATTGACCAACGTGTAGGAACTAATTTCCTTTTATTTTTAGTACCTATAGCACCGACAGAAAATGCCTTTTGCATGGCCGTAAATGGAACCTCTTTGTTGTGAAGATTAACAACTGCATCTACAGCTTTCAAATCAGTATCATAAAATGTTTTTTCAAGTTGCCTATCCCATCTTACGGCATCTATATCAAATTTTTCAATAACTGCGCTTGGACCATGCGGAGTACTGTCTTCTGTAAACATTGATCCTGTTGGTGTTTTTCCAAAAGTAGCTTCACTGTCAATTGATTTGGATGCAAGAGAGATGTCCTGTAATTTTTCAACAAAAGGATTTTCCAAATCATCTATTTTAATTAATTGTTTTCCACGAACAAGATTCATCCGATAATTAATAATGTCTTCCTGTTGTTTGTTCTGACCAATCCAGGATTCTGGAGAATCCATAATTGAAGTATCTCCTGCTTCTCCTACCATCATGGGTCCGGCATAAACTTTAGGATAGGACCATCTTCCAATGAAAACGGATGGCGGTGTACTTCCTTCAATATTTTTTCCAACTTTAACAGATCTCATTTGGATTTGTTCTGTTAATTTGGCTAAATATGCATTTTTTGTAGCTTTCATAATAAATAAAAAAAGTTAAGAGATAAAATCTCTTATTTAACAAAATTCGATAGTTGCAGGTGGTTTGTCACTTATTGATAAAGCAACATGTGTTACTTCTGAAATTTCAGAAGTTATTCTTTTTGAGATTGTTTGTACAACATCCCAAGGTAATTGTGGTACATAAGCAGTCATTGCATCAACAGAATTGATTATCCTTACAATAACTAAGTATCCAAAGTCTCTTTGGTCTCCTTTTACTCCTGTAGCTTTACTATCAGTTAATACAGCAAAGTATTGCCATACTTCTTCATCAAGGCCCGCTTTTTCAACTTCATCACAAACGATTTTGTTTGCTTTTCTACAGATTTCAACATTTTCTCTTGTTAAATCTCCAATGACTCTAACACCAAGTCCTGGTCCTGGGAAAGGTTGTCTGTAGACAGTTGTTTTTGGAAGACCTAATTCATCACCAATTTCTCTTACTTCATCTTTGTATAAGTCACGAATTGGTTCACATAATTCTAATTCCATTCCGCTTGGAAGAGCTAAGTTGTGGTGTGATTTTATTTTTCCATCACTTTCTATCCAATCTGGTGCAATTGTTCCTTGTACTAAGAATTTTGCTCCTGATTTTATAGCTTCTCTTTCAAATACTTCGATAAATACTCTTCCGATGATTTTTCTTTTTTCTTCAGGGTCTTCAACCCCAGCAAGCTGATCCATAAATTCGTCTGATGCATCAATAAATTTAAAGTTTAATCTATCTTTGAATGTATTGGTTACTTGTTCAACTTCACCTTCTCTTAAAAGACCATGGTCTACAAAGACAGCAGTTAAATTGTCTCCGATTGCTTCTTGAACTAATACAGAGCAAACTGAACTGTCAACTCCACCGGAAAGTGCAATAATAGCTTTTTCATCTCCGATTTGGTCTTTGATTTTTTGAATTGCATCTTCAATAAATTCTTTTGGACTTAACATATAATCACTTATTCTTCTTCATCTTCTTCGTAATCTTCAATAATTTGTTTAATCATAGCTTCTAAACCATTGTCATTTCCTGCTTCAATAGCTTCGAATATTTCATCATATTTAACAAATTTTTCTAATTTTACGGATTTACCTCCAATTCCTGAAATTCTAAATCCATATTCTTCATCACCAATTGGGATGTTAACAAATTGTTTTTTTAAACCGGCTTTATTGTCTTGTGCTTTTTGTGCTAAGTCTTCTGCATTATCAATCATTATTACACCTTATTTTTTACATATTTTATAGAAATTTTCAAATATCTGTGATCCTTTAGGAGTGTGATGTACTTCTGGATGGAATTGAATTCCATATATGTCTTTATCTTTATGTTTAAAGGATTCAATATCACATAATTTTGAATTAGCTAAAATTTCAAATTCCTCAGGAATACTTTTAACTTCATCTTTATGTGAAGACCAAACTGCCATTTCTGGTGCCAGGCCTTCAAATAAGTTTTCATCATTAATAATATTAATTTGAACTTGAGCATAACTTTCTGTATTGGAAGTTGAGACTTCTCCTCCATAGCTTTTAGCAATTAACTGATGGCCTAAACATATTCCTAAAATAGGTACATCAAAGTGTTTGATGTATTCTTCACTGTTTCCAGATCCTTCAATTGATGGGCCTCCACCTAAAATCAATCCGGTGGGATTTTTAGCTTCAATTTCTTCAATAGTTAAAGTATTTGAAACTAATTGTGAATCAATTTTAAGATACTGTAAACTACGTTGAATTCTATGGTTATATTGGCCTTTATTATTAACTACTAAAATTGTCATATTATGCTCCAAAATATTATATTTTTATTTTTGGTTTTTTTCATTTATTATACTTTGTATCAAAAATATATATGATATTGAAAATATAGTAATTTTACATGGAAATTATAGATTGATTATAGCAATCTTATTTGTGGCTTTTGTATTAAAAATATTTTCTTGGTTATTGCCGGTCATTATTGGCCTATTAATTGGATTTTTTATTTATATTCTCTTCAAAAAGTATTATTATGGAATTATTACTTGTTTTTAACTTTTTTTCAATATTTTTTCTACTATAATATCAATTTATATACTATTGAAAATATATTAATTTTACATGGAACTTAGAGATTTAGCATTTATAATTATAGCAATATTGGTAGGTGTTTTAGTATTTAATCTATTTATGTGGTTATTACCAGTTATTGTTGTTTTATTAATTGCATTTTTTGTATATATTTATTTATCTGAAAGATATAATTAGAAAAACTTTTTGATGTTGAGTTTTGTAATTTTCTCAACATTCCACTTGTTTTTTATTAAAAAAAAGAAAATATGATGAATTTAATCATCATTTTTGTTAGATTTTAGGAATCCATAACCTAAAATTGCTAAAATAACTATGATTGCAATTATGTATGGTAATGGTGAATCTGTTGATTTTTTTGCAACATCTTTTTTAACAATTTCATGTGCAGTTGAAGCATCATCAGATGCGCTACTTTGTGATGAATCGGAACTTGATGCTCTGCTTTGAGATGGATTTTCACCAACACCATTATCTTGAATTGTTGTTGAATTGATTTTAGTATCTAAATTTTTAACAAGTTCTTCAAGAATTTCTGTATTTTCAACGATAGTATTAATCTCAGTTTTTTGGTTTACCACATCAGTTTTTTCTGTATTTTCAGGTATTGTTGCATTTTCTGTTTTTTCTGTATTTTCCGGTATTGTTGCATTTTCTGTTTTTTCTGATGTTGTAGTATTTGTTTGATTAATAATTTCTGGAATATCATGGTGGTCAGGTCTTTCTTCAGGAACATGTGGAATAATATCTGTAGGTGTAACCTTTTCTTTTGGTATTAAAGTGATGATATTTCCATTTTCATCAATGAATTTGGTTGGCATATTAATTAAATCATTTGTAATAAAATTTTTCGCCCATTCATCACTAGTAGGGTCAATATCCCAATAGTTTCCATCAAAAGTAGTAGCAGTTGATGTTGTCTCATCAGCAAAAACTAATGATCCTTGTTTAGCATAATTTCCTTCAATATAATTGTTTTTAAAAATAACAGTTGATGGAATATGAGGAGTTTCTTCTGCAATATAGACAACACCTCCTTTTTTAACAGCAGTATTGTTTATAATTTTAGAATTAGTAACTGTAAGGGGACCTGATGTAATCATTGCTCCGCCTTGTTTACCTGCATTATTATTAGTAATAGTACAATTGTTTACTGTTAACTCGCCAGGCCAGTTGTAAAGAGCACCACCCCATTCTTTTGCAGTATTATTATCAAAAGTACAGTTTTCAGTAAATGTTGTTGAATAAACTCCTACACGAATTGATCCTCCATCTCTATCTGCATAATTTTGGCTAAAATAAGAATTATAAACATATGAGTTTCCCCAATATGTGGCGAGTGCACCTCCATCATGGTATGCTTTGTTATTGATGAATTTACAATCTGTGGCATTTAAAAATCCGTAATTTGTAAATACTTGCCATTTAATGTTATGTTGTTCTCCAGCAATATCAATAGCTCCTCCATTAATTTTTGCTGTATTGTTAATGAAATTACAACTATCAACATATATTTGTCCACCTAATTCAGTGTGGATTGCTCCACCATAATCAGGACTATTTCCGTTGATGAAAGTAAGGTTAAAAAACTTTATTTGACTTACAGAATTGACTAATATTATGGTATTTGAATTATTACCATCAATTATCACTTCATCTGCAGTTCCCATTCCTTGTAAAGTAATATTTTTATCAATTTTAATGCCTGATTCAGTATATGTTCCAGGTGTTAGGTAGATTGTATCATTATCATTAACATTATTCACAGCATCTTGAATAGACATTGTATTGTCAATGGTTACATTTTCAGCACAAACACATGGAATCATTAGCATGCATAAAAAAACCAATAATATGATACCTTTTTTAATACTTTTCACCTCCTTTTTATAAGTATGTAAAATATATATTATAAAGTTTTTCATTGATATTATTGATTTTTACTATCGAAAAATATCATTTATTTTAAATTTATTTATTTAATTAATTATTTTTAACATAAATACTAAATTATTTTTAATAGTTTTAATAAAATTTACTTTTAATTAGTTTATATTAATATTAAATAGTTTATTTTAATTTTAATTTTATCGTTATATAGTATGATGGTTAATCAATGTAAAACATTATCATTTTGATGAAGTTTGAAAAATATAGTTTAGTCTAGATGGTTTAGGTGTATAAAATATTGAAGGAATCTGGCGAATTATTCATATATTGTATTTTACATAATCGAATAATATAAAAGAATATAAATTACATATTCAAAAAATTTAATTTAAAAATGTAAATTTAGTATGTAATTAAATGCTAAAAAGTTAATTAAATTAGTTCTCTTTAACGATAATTGTTGTACCAGCACCGTCATAGAACCATTGATCATCTTCTTCGGATTCCACCCTGAAGAAATGTAGTCCTGGTGATAAATCAACACCCCTGATTGTTATATAAAATTGCCCATTATCGCTGTAGACAGTAGTTTTATATTTATCATCGAGATTAACATGTACTGGACCGTGATATTCGGGATTCCATGTAACATGGAAGCGAAAGTCGTCCCCTACATGAAAAGTATCATTTGATTCTATTTTGAACATAGGATATTTTTTTCCAAAATTAGTTGGACTGGCTAAATTAATGTTATTATCAGTTAAATGTGTGTTGTTTTCATTTACGTTCACTTCAGCTGAAACAACTGGATATATGCAACAGATAAAAATGATTATTGATAAAGCAATTTTTTTTACGTGTTTCATTCTATCACCATAATTTTTTTCAAAATACATATTTTTTTAACTATTATCTATATAAATAATTTAATATAATTATTTTCGAATACAAGCACTTGCTTGCAATGTAAATTGCATATAAAAGAAAAATTTTAAAGTTTTTGTTGAATAGGTTTTTTTGCTTAATGAAGTCATATTTTCATTTAAAAAGAGATAATATTAGGTGTTTAATTCGCACTTTTAAACACCTTGTATTTGGAAAATTATTTGGCAGTAAAATTTCCCGTTTTTAATTAAATTAGTAAATTGTGAAAAACTAATTTAATGATTGAAAAGTTTTATGGACAATAATGTGTTTGGGTAATGTATTTTTAGGTACTCCTAAATTTTAAAAAATGTTTATATAATACTTTAATTAATATAATAATAAAGCCTTAACTATTGTTAAGTCATTAATGTAATGGAGATAAAATGATGTCAATTTATGATTTTGAAGTAAAAGACGGTGAAGGAAACATGGTTTCCTTAAAAGAATACGGGGGTAAAGTATTATTAATTGTTAATTCAGCAACAAAATGTGGTTTTACTCCACAATACACTGAATTAAATGAAATTTATGCTGAATTTAATGAACAAGGTTTTGAAATCTTAGATTTTCCATGCAATCAATTTGGTAAACAAGCTCCTGGTTCAACTGAAGAAATTGCCGAAGTTTGCCGCAATAAATGGTTAGTGCCTTATCAAATATTTGATAAAATTGATGTAAATGGAGAAAATGCAGATCCATTATTTGAATACCTTAAAAATGAACAGCCATTTACAGATATTACTGGAAAAGGTGCAACAAAACTTAAATTAGTTTTAAAAGCAATGGATAGACATTATAAAGATAATAATGATATTAAATGGAATTTCACTAAATTTTTAGTTGACCGTGAAGGTAATGTTGTTCGAAGATTTGAACCAACTGAAGATTTAGGTGATGTAAAATCCGCTATTAAAGACTTGTTATAGTCTTTAATCTTTTTTTTTATCTTAGGTTATGTTACTATGGAAAAATATGATATAATTATTGTTGGAGCAGGTCCTGGTGGCCTTACTGCAGGAATTTATGCTGGACGTCAGGGAACAAAAAATCTGATTCTTGATAGGGGTCTTGCAGGTGGAATAGGACGTGAAGTCCCTGAAATGGAGAATTACCCTGGTTTTGATAAGATTTCCGGTTTGGAATTAATTGAAAAAATGAAAGCTCAGGCTATTAAAAATTGTGAACTTCATGAAAATGAAAATGTTTTGGAAATTACTAAAAATGGGGATGATTTTACAGTTAAAACCGATAATGATTCCTACTTAAGTAAATCAATTATTTTAGCAACAGGAAGCTCCCACAGGCAACTTAATGCCAAAGGTGAAGAGGAATTTAAAGGAAAAGGCGTTAGCTACTGCGCAACCTGTGATGGATTTTTCTTTCAAGGAAGAGACATAATAATGGTCGGTGGAGGAAATAGTGCTCTACAGGAAGCATTGTATCTGGATAACTTGGGTGCAAATGTTACTTTAGTTCATAGAAGAGATGAATTTAGAGCTCAAAAACACCTGCAAAATCAAATAAAAGAAAAAGGTATAAATGTTATTTATAATGCTGTTGTTGAAGAAATAAAAGGTGACATGCTTGTTGAATCAGTTGTTTTAAAAGACACACAAACCGGTGAATTAACGGATCTTCCAATAAGTGGAATATTTATAAGTGTTGGTTATATTCCACACACAGAACTTGCAGAACAGTTGGGTGTTGATTTGGATGAATCAGGCCATATTATAATTGATACGGAACAAAAAACCAATATTGAACATGTTTATGCAATCGGTGATGTATGTGTTGGCCTAAAACAGTGGGTTGTGGCATGCGGGGAAGGTGCTGTTGCAGCAACTTCAGCATATCATGATTTAAATGGCATAGACTAATTTTTTTTCGATTTATTCTAATTTTTTATTTTTTTTTTAAAATCATTAAGTTTTGATGATAATATTAGTCAAGACAATAATTCTATGCTTATAATATCTACAAATATTAATACTCAAGATTTTGAATTGTTTAGTATTAATCAAAATCTAATTCACTTTTTTCATATTCTTTTTTTCCATTATATATGTCCAAATCAATGGATTTATTTTTGAATGAAACAACTATTGTACAGATTGCATCTCCAGTTACGTTTACCGCTGATCTGATCATGTCTAAAATACGGTCTATTCCCATAATCATACCGATTGCCTCTATAGGCAAACCAACTGAATTGAATACCATGGTTAGGGTAACGAGTCCAACTGACGGAACACCTGCAGTTCCAATTGAAGCCATCACTGCGGTAAAAATAACTGTTATTAATGCAGAAAGTCCCAAATCAATACCAAAAGCTTGGGCTGTAAACATAACTGCACAACCCTGCATTATTGAAGTTCCATCCATATTAATAGTTGCACCTAATGGTATTGTAAATGAAGATACTTCTCGTGAAACTCCAAGTTCGGATAATTTTTCTAAATTTAAAGGTATTGTTGCATTTGAAGTTGATGATGAAAATGCAAAAAACATAACTGGAACGAATTTTTTAAAGAATCGAATAGGATTTAATCTTGTAAATATAATAAGTAATGATGGATAAACAACGAATATTTGTATTCCTAGGGCTATAATGACACATACAAAATATTTACCTAATGGAATCAGACCTTCAAAACCTAAACTGCCGAATGTTTTGGCCATTAAACAGAAAACGCCTATTGGAGCGAATTTCATCACAAGGGACGTCATTTCCATCATAACGGTATTTGATTGCTGGAAAAATTCATTAACTAACTCGGTTTTATCTTTTAATTTGGCTAAAATTAGACCAATAATCAGTCCAAATATGATTACTGGTAACATATCTCCGTTAGCAAGTGAATTAATTGGATTATCAGGTATTATATTTAATAGTGTATCTGCGGCCGTTTGATTAATGGCAACATTTGATGTTATTGTAGAATTACCTGCCATATTTAGACCAATACCTGGTTGAATCACGCTACCTATAAAAAGTGCTATGCTGACGGCTAATGCTGTTGTTAAAATATAAATTATTATTACTCTTCCACCAATTGTACCGATTTTTCTAATGTCTGAAAGCGATGCCGCTCCGACTACAATAGAACAGAAAACAAGTGGTACAACTAACATTTTCATTAATCGAATAAATCCGTTTCCTCCCAAGTAGAAAACATTATTGATTAATACTATATTTTTAATAAATGGATCAGTCACATAAAAATTTAAAAATAAACCAACAAAAAGCCCTAAAACCATGGAAATCATTATCCATCCGCTTAGGCTAATCTTTTTTAACTTATTTTTCATTTTAACTCTCCATTTATTAAAATATAATTTAGGAGATATTTTCCTAAATTAATTTTTGAATTTCTTCACGTACAATTTTATTAACCAGACCGCCGTCTGCTTTACCTTTAAGCTGTTTCATACACATTCCCATTAAAGGTCCCATAGCCCCCATTTGACGTTCTTTAACCATTCCTTCATTTTGAGCTACAATGTCTGCAATGATTTTAGCTACATCATCTTCACTCATCATGGTTAAATTGTTTTTCTCAGCTATTTCAGCAATATCATCATCAGGAGTTTTGATTGTTTCGACAGCTAGTTTACGAACACTATCTTTTGCAATTTTACCTTCAGATAAAAGAGTAAATATTCCTTTGAAGTGTTCTAAAGTTAATATATTAACATCATAACCTTCTCTTTTGATTTCACGTAAATCATATGCAAGAAGTGATGCTATAGGTGTTGCATCTACATCAACATCTGCTAAAATAGCTTCAAACATATCTGCTTCTTGCCTTTTAACAAGCTGTGTTGCTAAATCTTCACTTAATTTATATTCTTTAATAATTCTTGCCTGTTTAACATCAGGTAATTCAGGTAAATTATTTGCAATAGGTTCAATTCTATCTTCGGTAATTTTAAATAATGGAATATCAGTTTCAAGATACATTCTATTTGCTGTTGGAAGAGGTCTCATGTATTCGGTGTTTCCATCATCTAATGCCTTACGGGTTTCTTCTACAACACCTTCCAAACCTAAAGCAGCTCTTCTTTTAACTTCTTCTAATGCAGAAATAGCTATGTCTTCATCATGAGCTACAATAATGAATGCATCATCATCACCAATATTTAAGAATTCTGTGACTTTATCAACTTCATCCTGTGTAATGCCGTAAGCAGGTAATTCATCAGAGTGGAATATACCTGAAACTCCACGTTTTTTAGCATAACTTGCAATTTCAGTTCCAAATCTTCTACCAGGTTGTACGTCACGACCAATTAAACCATCATATCCTTTCAATACAACCGCTTTGATAGTTTCAGCAGATTTTAAAATTTTGGATTCAGTATCTGTGAACAATTCATCCAAATCATGGATTTCTTCTAAAACTTCAGCATTTCTATTTTCAAGTTCTTCTTTAATGTCAATTAATACTAACTGTCTTTTAACTTCTCTTTCAACAATTTCTGACATTAAATCCAAGTCTTGAACACCTTTGATTTCAACACGAGCACCTTTAGCAATAGAAATGTTTAAATCTTGTCTTATTGTTCCAAGTCCTCTTTTAACGTTAGTACTTCTTAAGATTTGTCCAAGCATATATGCAACTTCACGAACTTGGGCAGGGTCATGCATAGAAGGGTCTGTTGTAATTTCAGCTAGAGGAATACCTAATCTGTCTAATCTGAATTCGGTATATCCGTCTTTTGTTTCTATTCTTCTTGCTGCATCTTCTTCCAAACCTAAACTTTCTATAACAACTCTTCCGTATGGTGTGTCCAGGTATCCGTCAGTTGCAACCATACCTGTTCTTTGAAATCCACCGGTGTTACTTCCATCAATTACCTGTTTTCTCATTGTATGGAATTCATCTACAATATGCATATTCATCAAACATGCAATTGTAATACAAATATCTAATGCTTCTTCATTTAAACTGTGTGGTGGTTCATCATCGTTTTCAACAAGACAGGTATGTTTTTCAAAGTTTTCATATTTGAAATTAAGACCTCTTAAGGATTCTTGCAGTGCTGCACGATCAATTTCTCCAAGCTCGGATTGTGTTGGTCTTAATTTTCTCTGAATTAATTCGTTATAATCATCATCAACAAGTTCTGTTTTACACGGACAGAATAATTTATGCTCACTGTTTAATTGTTGGTGAATTTCAAGTCCCATTTTTAATCCTAATTCATTATAATCCATATTATCACCTTAATTTAAAAAATCTTTAATTGATGATTTAACACTAAATTCACCTGCAATATTAGTTTGCATAATCTCTTTTACTTTATTGTAATCATCACTTTGACCTAATGCCCAACATAATTTGACATATGCTGTTTCAGGAGTCATGTCTTGAGCTGAAATTACTCCGGCATCAATTAATTCACGGCCTGATGAGTAGACATTCATATTGATTCTACCATAAAGACATTGTGATGTCATAATTACTGGGATATTTTCATCTTTTGCTCTTTTAAATGAATCAATTAATTCATTTGGAGTATGTCCAAGACCGGTACCTTCAATAACAAGCCCTTTATATCCTTTATCAATATGATATTCAATAAAGTCTTTTGAAATTCCCGGAAAACTTTTTACAAGTCCAACTTTTTCTTCAATATCTGTATTGACTTCTAATTCATTTTCTCCACGTTTGGTATATGAATACTCAGGATTGATGTTAATTTTTTTGTTTTCGATTTTAGCTATTGGTTGAGCATTAATGCTTCTGAAGGTGTCTCTTCTTGAAGTGTGCATTTTTCTTACTTTTGTACCTTTATGCAAGTAAGTAAAGTTATCATTTAAACTTCCATGCATGCAGACACATACTTCTGCAATATCTCCTTTAGCAGCAATCACTGAATCAATTAAATTAATGTTAGCATCACTTGAAGGTCTGTCTGAACTTCTTTGAGCTCCTGTGATAACAATTGGTACTGGGGTTTTTAGCATAAAGCTTAATGCTGCTGATGTGTAATGCATTGTATCTGTACCATGTGCTATTACAATACCGTCAGCACCTTCTGAAATGTCATTAGCTATTGCTTCAGCTGCTTTAGTCCAGTATTCATGTCTCATGTCTTCACTGAATATATTATATAATGCTTTTACATTGTAATTTGCATAATCTAATAACTCAGGGTTTGCTTTAACTAAATCTGATGCTGTAAATTTTGGATATACTGCTCCGGTTCTATAGTCAATTACGGATGATACTGTACCACCAGTTGATATGACTGATATATTTTCTTTGGAAGGATCTTTTGGAATTTCACTTTCATCATAACCAATTTTAGGTTTATCTCCTTTTTCTACAAGCTCTGCTGTAGTGTTATCAATAGCTACACCAATATTGTAACCACTTGACAATTTTAAAACTAGAAATCCATCTTCAGCATCTTCCGGACGATCTAATAATATCCCAGTATAGGAAATATCTTCTTTATGTACTTTAATGGTATCTCCTATACTTAAATCGTAATTTTCAAGGTATTTTTCACTGTTTTCTTTATATGTCATTAAATCACACTATGAATTGTTCTTAATCCATTCTGCTCCTGCGTGTAAAACATCAAGGTTAACATCCACTACTTTAGGTTTGGATGCAAACATTTCTTTAATCGCATTTTCATAGGATTCTGTTTTTAAAACATCTCCTAATTCAGTTAATGCACCTAAAAGAGCAGTATTTGCAGTTTTAGCATTTCCGTGTTCTTCCGCGATATCTACACAAGGCAATGCAATAACTTTAACATCTTTATCTGTTGTAAACTCACCGATATTTGCATCGTAAAGTATAACTCCACCATCTTTCACATCTTGTGAGAATTGTTCTAATGATGGTTTGTTTAAAGCAATAAGAATATCAATTTCATCAATAACTGGTGTACCTATGGGTTCATTAGATATAACGACGGAACAATTGGATTTTCCTCCTCTTTGTTCTGGTCCGTAGCTTGGATACCAGGATACATGTTTTCCTTCAGCACAAGCTGCTTGAGCTATAGTGAGT
Organism: Methanobrevibacter sp.; assembly: GCF_045646045.1. Taxonomy (GTDB): domain Archaea; phylum Methanobacteriota; class Methanobacteria; order Methanobacteriales; family Methanobacteriaceae; genus Methanocatella. Next base: position 16,632 of record NZ_JAZRJY010000165.1, read on the forward strand.
CCTGCACTTAAAACTCCTTGTCCACCAAATCCAGAAACTTTGATTCTTAATGGGTTAATGTCATCATCAACATAACCTGTCCCTTCGCTTCTGTTAACATTAAATATTTTATCTAATGATTCGGTAGAAAAGTCACTAGCCGGTCTTTGAATAGGTTCTCTTTTATATAACTCATTTCTGAAGTTTTTGACAGGGAATTCTTTTTCCATTTTTTCTTCAATAAATTTTTGTGCGCTAGCCACATCCTGTTTTAAGTTGGTAGGACAAGGTGATAATATTTCGACAAATGAATATCCTTTTCCTTCTTTTTGAACAGTCAATGTCTGTTTAATTGCAAATTTGGCAAGTCTGATTTTTAAAGGATTAGCAAGAGATACTCTTTCAATATATACTGGAGCTTTTAGGGTATTTATTAACTCACACATATGTGTAGGGTGTCCTGTATAGTTAGGATCTCTTCCAGTTTGGCAGGTAACGGTTTTTTCTCCAATTAATGTTGTTGGAGCCATTTGTCCACCAGTCATTCCGTAAATAGTATTGTTAACGAAAAATACTGCAATTTTTTCTCCCCTATTTGCTGCTTGTAATGTTTCATTTAAACCGATGGATGCTAAATCTCCATCTCCTTGATAGCTCATTACAATTGCATTATCTTCACCTCTTGAAATACCCGGTGCTACTGCAGGTGCTCTTCCGTGTGCACTTTGGAAATTTCCACAGTTAAAGTAGAAATATGCATATACTGAACATCCAACAGGAGATATCATAACACATCTTTCTTGAATTCCAAGTTCATCCATACATTCAGCTATTAATTTATGTATGATTCCATGTCCACAACCTGTACAATAATGGGTTGAATGTGTATTAGTTCCTTTTCTATAATATTCTTCTAAAAGGGATTGTGGATTTCTACGTATTTGTAATTCATAATCTTTATTGTTGTTTTCTTGTTCACTCATCTTTCCACATCCTTAATCAATTATATTTGGACTAGCTTTTTCATCACTTCTTTTTGAAGTATCTAAATTTTCGTCTTCGATTCCTGCTATTTCATAGATTTTAGCAAGCACATCTTTTAGCTCAATTAAATTTCCACCCATTCTGTTAACTAAATGAGTATCTTCTTTTCTTAATGCTGCAAATTGGACATCTGATAATAATTGACCGTTACTCATTTCGATGGATATGAAACTAACTCCCTTATCAGATAATTCTTTAATTCTATCTACTGGGAATGGTAATAATGTTATTGGTCTTAAAAGTCCAACTTTCAAACCTTTTTCACGACTTTTATCAACAGCAGTTCTTGCAATACGGCTACTAATACCATATGATACTAAAACAATTTCTGCATCTTCAAGTTGATATTCGTCTACAATAACCTCTTCAGCTTCCATTTTCGCATATTTTTCCTGGAGTTTGAAGTTGAAATCTTCTAATTCATTGAAATCATTATAAATTGAAGTAATGAGATTTCCCATAGTTTCTTTAGTGGCTTTTACTGCCCACTCTTTATCATTTTTTGGTTCAATTGCTTTTTCCGGAAATACTAATGGCTCTGCCATTTGACCTAAAGTACCATCAGCAAGAACAACTACAGGATTTCTCCATTTATCAGCTAGTTCAAATGCTTTCATTGTTAAATCGCACATTTCTTGAACACTGTTTGGGGCTAATACTATGTTTTTGTAGTTTCCATGTCCCCCTCCTTTAACAATCTGGTGGTAATCTCCTTGTTCAGGTCCGATATTTCCAAGTCCAGGTCCTGCTCTCATAATATCCACAATAACTGCAGGTAATTCTGTTCCAGCAAGAAAAGTAAATCCTTCTTGCATTAAACTAATACCTGGTCCTGATGAGGCGGTCATAACTCTGTGACCTGTGCCTGATGCACCATAAACCATATTTATTGATGCTTCTTCACTTTCTGCTTGAACAAAGTTTCTGCCAACCATTGGGAAGTATTTTGATGCTTCGTGTAAGATTTCACTTGATGGAGTAATAGGATATCCAAAGAAACAATCACAACCAGCATACATTGCACCAATGATAACTGCTGTATTTCCTTTTATCATTTGATTACTCATTTAACTTCCTCCTTTATTAGCTACTTTAGCTTTAATCATTCTTCCAATTTCGTCGTTAACAATTTTTTTGTATTGATGTACTTCTAGGGCTAGTGGTTCAGGACATGTAAAATAACAGTCTTTACATCCCGTACATCCATTTCCACTATAATAAGCATATTGATATCCTGCATTATTTATTTCATCTGAAAGTAAAATTGCATTTTGTGGGCATCCTACAATGCATCTTTTGCATCCTTTACATAATTCAGAATTAATTACAGGAAATGATATTTCTTCTTCAACCATTGTAATCTCCTTTAATTTTTGTCGTTTTCTCTTATTTCTACTCTTCTTATTTTACCACTTATGGTTTCTGGAATTTCATCCACGTATTCTACCATTCTAGGGTATTTATAAGGAGCTGTGACACGTTTAACGTGATTTTGTATGTCTTTAGTAAGTTCTTCAGATGGTTCATGGCCTGGTTGTAATATAATAGTAGCTTTTACAATTTGGCCTCTTACTTCATCAGGATAAGCAGTAATTGCACAATTAGAAACTGCTTCATGTGATAGAACAGCGCTTTCTACTTCATATGGTCCAATACGATAACCTGATGATTTAATAATGTCATCATTTCTTCCAACAAAGTGAACATATCCATCTTCATCCACCCATGCTGTATCTCCACAGTGATAGTATCCGTGATGGATTTGCTGTTTGTATTTTTCATCGTCATTCACATAATCTTTAAATAATCCGGGATTTGGACCATCATTCATTTTAAAACAAAGTTCTCCTTCTTCACCGATTTCTACTCTATTGTGATTTTCATCTAATAACTCCAAATCAAATAATGGGGAAGGTTTCCCGATTGATTCTAGTTTCGCATCCAGCCATATGAATGTTCCAATAGATAATGTAGTTTCAGTTTGACCAAATCCTTCTTTAATAGTAAGGCCTGAAATTTCTTTAAATCTTTTGGATACTTCTGGAGGGAGTGGTTCCCCTGCAGTTGTAACATAACTGAGATTTGAAAAATCATATCCTTCTATGTTTTCTTTTATTAAAAATCTGTAAATTGTTGGAGGAGCGCAAAAGGTATTTACTTTATATTCAATAACTTTTTCAAGTAATTTTATACCGTTAAATCTATCATAATCATAAATAAATATTGAAGTACCACTAATCCACTGGCCATAAAGATTTCCCCAAACAGCTTTTCCCCAACCGGTATCTGCTGCAGTATGGTGAATTCCATCTTCAACAACATTATGCCAATATTTGGCTGTTGGAATATGGCCTAATGAATAAGTATGTTTGTGTGAAACCATTTTTGGAAGTCCGCTGGTTCCTGATGTAAAGTAAATTAAGAATACTTCTTCAGCATAAGTTTTATCATCACCGGTTGGTCTTTCAAATACATCGCTTTGTTCTTCTATTGCTTTATTAAAGTTTATCCAACCGTCTCTATCAGTTTCAATAACAAGCTTTTTTAAATCAATACCCAATTCTTTTTCGGCTTCTTCATAATCAGGCAACAATGAATCTTCTTCTACAGACACGACAAGTTTCACATTAGCTTGTTTTAGTCTAAAATCAATATCATGAAGCTTTAACATATGGGTTCCGGGAATGGCAATTGCTCCAATTTTGTGCAATGCAACCATACAGAACCAAAATTCATACCTGTTTTTTAGTGTGAGCATTACACAATCGCCTTTTTTGATACCTAAACTTTTAAATAAGTTAGCAGTTTTATTGGAGTATTCTTTAATTTCTTTAAAAGTAAAAATATGTTCCTCGTTGTTATCATTAGTCCAAATTAAAGCGATTTTGTCAGGATCAATTTCCGCATATTTGTCAACTACATCAAATCCGAAATTATAATCATCATTATATTTGAGTTTAAAATTATTATAAAAATCTTTATAGGATTTAAAATCAACTCTTTCTAAAAAATCTCCTATTACAGATGTCATATTAATTACCTTCTACATTAATACTGCTATAAACTTGGCAGGTTTATCATTAAGTGCTATCATAGCATGTCTATGATTTGAATCAAAAAATATTGAATCTCCTTCATTTAATATAATTTCATTATTGTGGATATATATTTTAACTGATCCTTCTAGTATATAATTAAATTCTTGACCTGGGTGTGAGTTTAGTGAAGGAATAGGGTTTTCTTTAGGATCTACTGTTACAAAGAATGTTTCTGCTTTTTTGTGAATAAATTTGGAGCATAAATTTTCATATTTATATTCTTTTCTTCTGTCTATTGAAACTGCTTTTTTTGCTCGTGTAACATCAAAAATACTCATTCTACTTTCTTCACCAGTTAAAAGTAAACTTAAATCTACTTGGAATAT
>NZ_JAZRJY010000166.1:0-3018 GCF_045646045.1 Methanobrevibacter sp.
ATTTATCTCAAAAGTAACAGTTTCGTTTGCAGCACCGATATTGACCTCAAAGCTAGAAGCGTTCTTATAGATTTTAACCAAATCATCAGTGTAGATAGGCAAATCAAATGCGTAGACTTTTAGGCAGCATGTCATATTTAATGCAGCACAATCAATCCAGTTTACACCATCTGCACTTATAAAGCTGGTGTTTTCCATGTAATGTTGTCTTGCTTTGGTTTGATAAGGAACTATGTTATTTTTAAAGACTACTTTAAACACATCATTTTCTTTAACTGGGACATATTCATTTAATTTAATGGTCTTAAATCCTGGAAATTCACTTGTACCGTTTTGTGTGATTTTCAGCTCACCATTAACGTATATTTTAAGTTCATAATCTATGCCTGAATCGTTAAAGTAAGTACCGACAGCGCCCAAAAGATTATTGGCAACAGCAGTGTATTCATTTGAATAAAATGTGTAATTTTTATCCGTTCCTCTAAGTCCTCTCAAATCAGTTTGGTAATTATATTTGTAATTCTCAGTATTTTCAATTATAAATGCTATTGCATAAGCAGTTTCATTAGTTGCATCTTCATCCGGAGACATTAATGAAGTATCATAATATGAAATGTATTGGTATCCATTGATGCCTGCTTCATCACCCCAACTGTTTTTCAATATCCATGCACCATCACCGGGAGGAGTAATATTGAAATTATTTTTACTGTAGTTATCATCCCATCCTACTAGAGAAACCGCGTGGGTGGATACATAAGTATCATTATGGTATAATGAAGTGGAATTATAGGTAGATCCCTCACCAAAATAGTTTACTGCAACAGAGCCGTATTTTAATATTGCTTGTTTGATTAAATTATTTGTTTCATTAGTATTGATATAATCAGCAGTTTTATTTGCAGGGATTAAAATTGCATCCTGGACGCGAATTTTATTTATATCCATAACATCAGATACTTTACCTATTTCATCATAAATGTCATAGTCTTCAGGTACTGGGCCCAACCAGCTTAAGATATATCCTAATGCGAGTGTTTGACTACCTCCTTCCGCATATTCAGTGCTGCCGTATTTACTATAGATTATTTCATTATTTCCCAGATTGTTTTCTGAAAAATCATATTCCACGTCTGTTGCTTTTAATAAAGCAGATTCTAAACTACTTATAATACTGAAAGCCCAGCAATAACCTTTAGTAAATTGATTTTTAACAGGACTGTCCCATCCCCATTCACGTAAGTCAAATCTGACAGGGAGCTTTGTAACATTAATGCCCTTATTTATTACATCAATTTTCACACCTTCATTAACAACTACTTGTGGGTAAATTTTATTTTCCCAATTAAATTCATCATTATTTACAGTATTATTCTCGTCGAGATAATCAACAGTGAAAATTGAAGAAAGACTATATTTTGGATTGTTAAAAAATGAATTTTTAATATATGGGCTTGAATCATAAGCAAAAATCGTATTCGGACTCAATATAGTGCTATTTTCAACTTTATTTCCAATAAATACTACATTTTCAACAGTAAAATTTGTTAATTCAACGTAACTTGCTCCACCATTTTCAAATGCGGAATTATTATTAAATTCACTATTTTTTAAGTTAAATTCTGTCAATGCGGTATATATTGCTCCTCCGCTTATAGCTGCATTATTATTGTTAAATTTAGAATCTTCAATATTTAGTATACCATTTAACTGTAAGATAGCACCACCAAATCCACTATTACAATCAATGAATGTTGTATTAACTATATTAATGCATTTTGCAGTATATTTTGTTCCATCGGCAACCTCTGCAAAAATTGCTCCTCCATTTTTTTGTGATTTGACATTTACAAAGTTACAATTTTCTATGGTCATTTCATCGCGAAGTTCCTTAATTCCTATTGCTCCTCCACTTTTGAATGCACTCAAGTTGACAAAATTACTATTTCTAATTTTTCCACTACTATTTGATAAATAAATTGCAGTAGCATATTCGGAAGTTAAATTTACAAAAGAGGTATTTTCAATAGAAATTAAAGATTTTTCCAAGAAAATTAAACTCCATGGGCTATTTTCATTTTTTAAAATTCCATTCTTTAGGATTATTTCAGCACCATCACCATAAAGAGAACTTCCTAATTCGCTTGCTTTGTTATTGCTGGATATTATATTGTTTATTGTGGCTTTACCAAGCACATATATTGCGCCAGCCCTTTCGGCCTGGTTATTGTTTAGTGTTGCATTGTCTATTGTAGCATCACCCATTGTGGTTATTGCTCCTCCATATGAATTTGCTTCATTGTTTTTGAGTGTTGCATTGGTTATTGTGATGTTGTCTTCTGCGTGTATTGCTCCTCCGTCTTTAGCCCGGTTGCCGGTAAATAATGCATTGTTTATCGTGGTTTTTCCTGCAGCACATATTGCTCCGCCCATTAAGGCAGTGTTGTTGTCGAAACTTGAATTTTCACAGTAGAGCTTTGAAGCAAAAATAGCTCCGCCTTCTTCAGCACGGTTATCAGTGAAATTACAGTTTGCCACAGCCGTATTATGGTCTGGATATACAGTGCTTTCATTGTTAATTTCCTTATTGATGGCAATTGCCCCACCACTCGTTGCATTGTTGGCAATGAAATTGCAGCAGAAGGTTATATTATCAAATTCATCAAAGAAATTAAGTCCTCCACCGTTTTGCGCACTGTTGGCAATAAAATTGCCTTTAAATGTTATGTTAAAAGGAGTTTTTCTGTAATTTACTGCTCCACCGTTCAGTCTTGCAGTGTTATTAATGAAATCACAATCAAATACACAGTCTTTTGAAGTGTCTTTAAATGTAATGGCCCCACCATTAGCATTATATGAAACAATCAAACCTTTAGCAGTATTATTAATAAAACTGCCCCTGAATGAATTGCGGTTTGTTTTGTTGAAGAAAAATATTGCCCCACCACATGAAATAGCAATATTGTTTTTAAAGTCACTGAAAATCTCATTGCTGTTTGATTCACTTAAAAAGAACAT